>JADZBR010000034.1 GCA_020852035.1 Caulobacteraceae bacterium | reverse complement strand
GGCGTCGACCGAGAGCCGGTCGGTCGGGTTGAAGGCCAGCGCGCCACGCACCGCCCAGCGGTCGACCTCGCCCTGGCTCTCGCCGCGGCTGTTGCTGATCTGCCAGCCCTTGTCGCTGTTCTCCATGCGGAAGGCCAGGCGCCCGGCCAGGCCCGGCGCGATCTGGCCGTTCACGTGACCTTCGAAGTTCAGGGTCTCGTAGTTGCCGACCTCGCCGCCGAGCGCAGCCGAGAACGCCTCGGTCGGCTTGTTGGTGACGAAGTTGATCAGGCCGGCGGTGGTGTTGCGCCCGTAGAGCGTGCCCTGTGGCCCTTTCAGCACCTCGACCCGCTCCAGGTCGAAGATCGGCCCGGTCAGCAGGAAGGGATAGGCGTAGGCGACCTCGTCGACATAAGTGCCGACCGTCGAGGTGGCCGACAGGTTGATGGTGTTGAAGCCGATCCCGCGCAGCGTATAGGTCGGCACGCCCTGGTAGCTCTGCGAGACCGAGAAGCTCGGCGCGAAGGCCGAGAGGTCGCGCGGGCCGGTGACGTGCAGTTGCTCCAGCACCTCGCCGCGCACCGCCTGGATGCCCATGCCGACGGCGTTGGCGCTCTCTTCGCGCCGCTGGGCGGTGACCACCAGGGTCTCGACCGTGGCCGTCTCCGAGGTCTGCGCGCGGGCGGCTTCCGCCGTCAGCAGGGCCGCCGCGGAGGCGCCCATCACCAGCGCCCAGCGGCGCATCGAATCTGCGGGCATTCCTGCCTCCCCCTAGCCGCCGCGGCGGTCCCACGGCCTATCCGAGGCGGCGTGTCCCGCCGCTTCTGCGAGGCGCGAACCTGCCGCCATAGCCGCGGCAGGGATCGCTAGCGGATGTGATAGGGGGGAACCTGCGGCGGCGCTCGCCGTTGGCGTCCCGACAGATGTCAGGAGGCAGGCCATGACCGACAACTTCACCGGCGAGAGCGCCCGCGAATCCGCCAACGGCGGCTCGCTGCATATCGCCGAAACCGCCGAGAAGGTGTTCGCCCGCGCGCAGGAGACCTACCAGGACGTACGGGCCAAGGCCAAGGTCCGGTTCGGCGAGGCCGATACGATGATGCGCGAGCGGCCCTATGTGGCGCTGGGGCTGGCGGCGTTCGCGGGGTTCCTGCTCGGGCACATCATCTCGTCCGGGCGTCCGAACGTGGTCTACCTGAAGGACGGCCGCTAGACCCTTTCCGGTTCAGGTGGAATCACCTGAACCGGATCAAAAGGGTCTATCTTCAAAAGTTTAGAGCGTGACCGCCGCCGCAACCGGTATCCACTTGCAGCTGTCACGCTCTAGCCGGCCAGGCGGGCCAGCCGCCGCGCTTCCGGCTCGTAGACGCCCATCAGGGTTTCGAGGTTTGCGCGCCGCAGGGTGAGCGACCAGCTGTCGAAGGCCAGGTCGTAGCGCTCGGCGATGTGGCCGCTGGTCAGGCTGACCGCCGTGAAGCGGCCGCCGCGCGCGGCGATGCCGATGCCGAACTCGCCGCCGGTCAGGTGCAGCAGGGCGCCGTGCGGCGACTTGCGCTTGGAGGGCAGGGGCAGGGCCAAGCGCCCGGCCGGCCCGGCGGGCGCGAAGACGATGTCGCAGTCCAGCGTCAGCAGGGTCTCGGTGAGTTCCTTGAGCAGCACCGGCTCGAACTCGACGTGCTGGGCCTTGTGCTGGCCGAAGGCGAGGACGATCGGCACGCCGTCCTCGGCGGCGTCGGTCATGATGCAGACGCGGGTTTCCAGCTTGTAGCTGGTGGCGAACCATCGCCCCGGCTTGAGCGCCGAGGGCTCGAGCAGCCGCGGGAAACCTTCGAAGACGAGCGCCATGACGGTGGCGACTATGACTGATTCTGAGGCTTCCGGCGCGGCGCGGGCGTCTGGTCGCCCTGCAGCCACAGGCGCATGGCGGCGTAGGCGCGCCAGGGCCGCCAGGCTTCGGCGCGCTGCAGCAGGTCCTTCGGGCTCGGGCGGCCCTCGGCCGTCTCCAGGGCGCGCAGCAGGCCGAGGTCGGAGGCCGGGAAGGCGTCCGGCTCGCGCAGCGCCCGCATGGCGATGTAGTGCGCTGTCCAGGCGCCGACGCCGGGCAGGGCCTCCAGCTTGGCGACCGTCTCCTCCAGGGTTTCGTAGGCGCGCAGCAGCCGTGGGTCGTCGGCCATCGCCTGGGCGATCCCGCGCAGGGTGGCGGCGCGGGTGCGGGTGAGGCCGATGCCGATGGGGTCGATGGCCGCCACCTGCTCGGCGGTCGGGAAGAGGTGCGTCAGGCTCTCGTCCGCGCCGGCCGTGGCGGCCAGAGGTTCGCCCACCGTATCGGTCAGCCGGCCGGCCAGGGTGCGGGCGCCGATCACGGTCACCTGCTGGCCGAGGATGGCGCGGACCGCGAGCTCGAAGCCGTCCCAGGCGCCGGGCACGCGGACGCCGGGGCGCTCTTCGATCCATCGGGCGAGCAGCGGGTCCTGCGACAGGTGGCCGTCGATGGCGGCGATGTCGGCGTCGAGGTCGAACAGGCGCCGCACGCGGGCGACGATGGCGGCGAGGGCGGAGATGTCGCTGGTCTGGACGGTGAGGGCCAGCGCCTTCTCGCCACGGGCGGGGCGGATCTCGAAGACGCCGCGGGCCTCGCCGAGGGCGAAGGTGCGGCGGTAGGCGCCGTCCTTCACCTGCTCGACGCCGGGGATGGCGCGCAGGGACAGGAAGCCGAGGATGGCGTCCCAGTCGTAGGGGGCGCTGTAGGGGAGCTTGAGCATCAGTTTGTCTCCCGCGTCGGCGCCCGCGCTGGAGCGGCGAAGTTCGCTGGGCGAGCGGTCGTAGGCCTCGCGGAAGGCGTCGTTGAAGCGGCGCACGCTGGCGTAGCCGGCGGCGAGCGCGATCTCGGTCATCGGCAGGCGGGTGTCGGTGATCAGCTGCTTGGCGAAGAGCAGGCGGTGGGCCTGGGCCACCGAGATCGGCGAGGCGCCGACGTATTTGTCGAAGAGCCGGCGCAGGTGACGGTCGCCGACGCCGAGGCGGGCGGCGAGGTCGTCGACGCCGTTCTGGTCGAGCGCGCCCTCGGCGATCAGGTGCAGGGCGCGGGCCACGGTGTTGGCCGAGCCGCGCCAGGCGGCGACGCCGGGGGCGGTCTCCGGGCGGCAGCGCAGGCAGGGGCGGAAACCCATCTGGTGCGCCGCCGCGGCGGTGGGCAGGAAGATGCAGTTCTCCTGCTTGGGCGTGCGCGCCGGGCAGACCGGACGACAGAAGATCCCGGTGGTCCGCACGGCGGTGAAGAAGCGGCCGTCGAAGCGGGCGTCGCGGGTCTGCAGGGCGCGGTAGCAGGCCTCGGAGTCGAGATCGGCGAGGGTCATTGGAAGATGCGCAGGGCGGCCGGGGCCAGCTCCACGCCTTCGTGTTCCAGGAGCCAGCGCTTGCGCTCGACGCCGCCGCCGTAGCCGGTGAGGGTGGCGTTGGCGCCGATCACCCGGTGGCAGGGGACGACGATCCCCACCGGGTTGGCGCCGTTGGCCAGGCCGACCGCGCGGACGGCGGCGGGCTTGCCGATGGCCTTGGCCTGGGCGCCGTAGCTGCGGGTCTCGCCGGCGGGGATCTGGCGCAGGGCCTTCCAGGCGGCGCGCTGGAACTCGGTGCCGCCGCTGTCGACGGGGAGCGCGTCGATCGCGGAGAGCTCGCCGGCGAAGTAGGCCTCCAGGGCCTGGCGCACGCGGTTGGGCGCGCGGCCTTCTGCGATTTTGGCGTTCTTCTGGTAGCGGCCGAGCAGACGGTCCATGCGCTCGGCGTGGTCGGTCCAATCGAGGCCGCGCAGCGCGCCGGCCTCGTCGGTGACGAGCCGCATTTCGCCGAGCGGGGTCGGCATGCGGTCGAGGGTGAGATGGGCTTGGGTCATGAGGCCAATATAGGCCCTTGCGTGAGAGGCGCTGGCTGTTTTCGGACTCAAATGGCGGGGCGGCCAGGCGGTGCGTGGTTCGAGACGCGGCTTCGCCGCCCTCACCATGACTAGGTTGGTGCTGACTTAGTCATCCTGAGGAGCGCGCAGCGCGTCTCGAAGGACGCTCGGCTGTTCAGCTCGCGACCGACACCGTCCGCTTCACGGCCTCCGGCAAGCCGTCGAACCACGCCTGCGGCGAGAGCTGCCGGGCCACGCGGACCCTGGCGGCGGCGGCCAGTTCGGCGCGCCATTGCGGGCGGCTGCGAAGGCGGCGCAGGGCCTCGGCGGCGGCGTCTAGGTCGGGGTCGGCCCAGGTCTGGCCGACGTAGACGCCCTGCGGGTCGCGCACCGGCACGAGTTGTGAGTGGATGAGGACGCCAGTGGTCTCGTCCATGAAGTCGAGGTTGGCCGACCAGCCGGTGGCGATCACCGGCGTGCCCAGCGCCATCGCCTCGGCCAGCGGCAGGCCGAAGCCCTCGGCGCGGTGCAGGGAGATCAGGACGTCGGCGGCGGCGATCAGGCCGAGCACCTCGGCGTAGGGCCAGGTGGCGTCGATCACCTCGACGTTGAGGCCGGCGGCGGCCTTCAGCTGCGCCAGTTGCTGGGGATGCGTCGCGCCGTTCTGGGTCTTGACTACGAGCTTCGCGCCGGGGTCCCCGCCGAACGCAAGGCGGAAGGCTTCGATGGCGCCGGAGGGGTTCTTGCGGGCCTCGCTGGAGTTGAGGTCGCAGAGCGCCACGGCCATGAAACCGGCCGTGCGGGGGCGCGGCGTGACCCCTTCATAGTCCTCCATGAAGAGCGGGTGCGGGGCGACGCGCACCGGGCGGTCGGCGCCGGCGAAGGCCTGCGCGGTATGGCGGCTGGGCGCCCAGATCTCGCTGACGACGATGGCGTCCTTCAGCCAGCGGCGCGGGGCCTGCGGCAACTCCCACGCCCAGTAGCCGAAGCGCGGGCCCTGCGGGTGGACGGCGAGGGCCGAGAGGGCGCCGACCAGCTCCGGGGGGTTGAGCTGGAAGATCCAGGCCGGCGCGGCGGGGCGGTCGTGGATCGGTTCGCGCCAGGAGACGTCGGTGAAGGAGACGCCGATGGTCTCGACCTCGGCCCCCACCGCCTGCAGGGCGCGGGCGGTCAGCTTGGCGCCGGCGGCGATGCCGTGGCTGCCGTCCATGAAGCCGACGACGCGGATGGGGCCGTCGCCGGGGACGTCGGACCAGTGCCTGCGGGCGGCCATGCGCTGGTAGGCGCGGGCGGCGGGCTCGATCAGCGGGGCGGCGCGCTCGCGCACCTCCAGCGGGGCGAGGCGTTTCCACACGTCGCGGGCGACGCCGAGCGGGTTCATGGCGGCTAGGCGGCCAGCAGGTCGTCGAGGCGGCGGATGTCGGTCACCTCGGAGGCGACGCCGCCGGTCAGGCGCATCACCTTGTTGCAGTAGCCGCGGATCAGTTCGAGGTTGTGCGAGGCGAGCACCAGGATGCCGGCGCGGGCGATCAGGTCATCGAGGCGTGCGTGGGCGGTGGTCTGGAACTCCTCGTCGCCGACCGCGATCCATTCGTCCATCAGCACGACGTCGGCTTCCACCGAGGTGGCGACGGCGAAGGCGAGGCGCGCCTGCATGCCGGCCGAGTAGGTCTTCAGCGGCATGGCGAGGAAGGGGCCGAGGCCGCTGAACTCGGAGATCTCGTCGATGCGGCCGTCGATCTCCCTGGCCGAGAGGCCGGCGACACGGCCGCGCAGGTAGATGTTGTCGAGGCCCGTGGCGGTGGGGTCGATGCCGAGGTTGAGGTCGAGCAGCGAGGCGATGCGTCCGAACACCTCGACGCGGCCTTCGTTCGGCTCGTAGGCGCCGGAAAGCGCACGCAGCAGGGTGGTCTTGCCCGAGCCGTTGTGGCCGATGAGGCCCAGGCGGTCGCCGGCGTTCAGCTCGAGGTTGATGTTGGACAGCGCCGTCACGTGGGTGGCGTGGGCGTGCATGCCGAGCCGGCCGCCGACGGTGACGCGGGCGACGTGCTTCTTCAGCGACTTGGCGTCGACCCCGTAGACCGGAAAGCGGAGCGTCAGCTCCTGCACGGAAATGGCGACCATCCAGCGGGCCTTTAGAGGTAATGCACGATGCGCCGGCGGGTGATGCTGAACAGGGCGAGCGCGCCCGTCCAGCCCACCAGGGCCATGATGACGAGGAAAAGATAGGTTCCGTTCACCGTGGTCTCGCCCAGCAGCGGGGCGCGGACGGCCTGCAGGAGGTAGTAGAACGGGTTGAGGATCAGGATGGCGTGGCGCTCGGGGATGGCGTCGGGCTTCCAGAACACCGGCGTCATGAAGACCGCGAATTGCATGAAGGAGCCGACGATCTGCGGCACGTCGCGGAAGCGGGCGGCGGCGATCGAGACCACCAGGCCCATCCAGCCGATGTTGGCGACGACGAGGGCCAGACCCAGCAGCGCCACCGGCAGGTCCATCACCTTCCAGTAGCCGTAGATCGCCACCACCGCGACGATGATCACCGCGTGGTGGGCGAGGTTGATCAGGTTCCTGAAGATGGTCCGCAGGGTGAAGATGAACAGCGGCAGGGCCGTCTGGCGCAGCATGCCGGCCGCCTGGACGTAGGTGTCGCAGCTCTCGGTCATGGTGGTCGAGATCAGGCCCCAGAGGACGATGCCGAGCGCCACGAACGGCATGTATTCGCCCACCGGCAGGCGGAACAGCTGCGCGTAGAGCAGGCCGATGCCCAGCACCATCACGCCCATCGAGAGCGTGATCCAGAAGGGGCCGAGGATCGAGCCGCGGTAGCGCGCGACCACGTCGTGCCAGGCCCGCGACCAGGCCAGGCCCACCCGCTGGGCCGAGCGCTTCAGGTCGTCGAGGGCAAGGAGGGCTTCCGACAGCGCGCCCTTGGGCGCGGTGCGGAGCATGTGGTGAGTCGAGGTCATGCCCGCTTCCGGTTCGCGGCGGCTGATAGTGGGTTCTGGCGGGGGCGGCAAGTTTGGCGCGCGCTTGCCTGAGGGGCGACGGCGCCGGAAAGAAGGCGGCGATGGATCAAAAGCCCGACCTCGAAGCGCGCCTTGCGAAACTCGAACGCGATCAGGCGCTTCTGCGCGGCTTCGTGCTGCCGGCCTACTGGAGCCTGGTCGACCGGCTCTATGCGCGCACGCCGCTGCCGGAGACGGCGGCCTGTCTGGCCTGCGGCTTCTCCCAGAAACTCGCCAGGTTCGCCAGGCGCCACGACGCCTGCGTCTTCGGCGGCGCGGCGCTGGAACGGCTGGCCTGTCCGAAGTGCGGCTGCGTGTTCGGGCCGCTGAAATACCTGCAGACCCCGCCGGAGGTGGTCGAGGCCGACTACCGGCTGCTCTACGCCCACTACAGCGAGGGGGACTCCACCGAACAGGAGATCCGCGCCTTCCATGCCTTGCAGCCGAAGCCGGGCGGGCTCTATCTGAACTGGGGCTCGGGCGCCTGGAGCGCCTCGGTCGACCGGTTGCGGGCGGAGGGCTGGGACGTCTGGGGCTACGAGCCGCATGCCGAGGTGACGAGCCCGTTCGTGGTCAGGAACAAGGGCGAGATCAGCGCCAGGTTCGACGGCATCTTCTCCAACAATGTGATCGAGCACCTGTTCGACCCGCTCGCCCAGTTCGCCGAGTTCAAGGGTTATCTGAAGCCGGACGGGCGGATGGCGCACGCCTCGCCCTGCTACGACTGGCTCTACGCCTTCACCCGCTTCCACGTGTTCTTCCCGCTGGGCGAGGCGCCGCGGCGGCTGGCCGAGCGCAGCGGCTTTTCGCTGGTCGGCGCCGAGGACGACGGGGAGTTCAAGGTGCGGGTTTTCCAGGCCCGGCCGTAAATCCGCCGCACCGCGGGCGCTGGACGGGAGGGCCGGTCGGCGGCATGTTCCGCCGCCGGAACGATCCACCAGTTCGGAGCCGCCATGCTCACCGCCGCCGTCCTCGCGGGCGTCACCCTTTTCGGCCAGCAGATCACCCTGCCCAGCTGGAAGACGCCCCACCGCCTCGACTTCGGGCCCGAGCGGGTGCGCAACTATTCGGTCGGCAAGTGGCGGCTGGAGACGCGCACCGACAAGTTCACGGGCGAGCTGGCCTGCCGGCTGAAGGCGCGGGGCATGAGCTACGCCAACCATGCCGTGACCTTCCACTTCCAGGGGTTCGTGGACACGGCCAACGCCGTCTACCGCATCGACGGCGGGCCGGCCCGCAAGTTCGCCGACGCCCGCTGGGAGCTGGTGAAGGGCGGGACCATGCTGAATCGCGGTCCCTCCTCCAGCCCGATGGCCGGCGACGTGCCGGTGCCGGCGAACGAGGTGATGGGCGCGAGCGCCGTCTCGGTGCGCGCCAACAAGAACTGGGGCGTGCGCCACTACGACGTGCGTGGCCTGCCGCGGGCGCTGGACATGGCGAAGGAGCAGGGCTGCACGCCGGAGTCCTTCATGGAGCCGGTCTACAGCTGACGCAGGTCTTGCCCCGCTGGCGACGAGGATTCGAAGGCTCGCCGGCAGCTTGACCTTCCGTCAGCGCTGCTCCTAATGGCGCCCAGTCTCAAACAACTGTTTTAGGGAGCGCCCGCGTGGAACTTTTCGATCTCTCCGGCAAGGTGGCCATCATCACCGGCTCGTCGCGCGGCATCGGCAAGGCGATCGCCGAACGCTTCGCCGAGCACGGCGCGAAGGTGACCATCTCCTCGCGCAAGGCCGGTCCCTGCGAGGAAGTGGCCGCCGAGATCAACGCCAGGCGCCCGGGCGCGGCCATCGCGGTGCCGGCCAACATCTCCTCGAAGGAGGACCTGGAGCGGCTGGTCGGCGAGACCCGCAAGGCGTTCGGCAAGGTCGACATCGTGGTCTGCAACGCCGCCTCCAACCCCTACTACGGGCCGATGAGCGGCATCTCCGACGACGCCTTCCGCAAGATCCTCGACAACAACATCATCTCCAACCACTGGCTGGTGCAGCTGACCGCCGAGGAGATGAAGGAGCGCAAGGACGGGGCGGTGATCATCGTCTCCTCGATCGGCGGCCTGCGCGGCTCGACGGTGATCGGGGCCTACAACATCTCCAAGGCGGCCGACTTCCAGCTCTGCCGCAACCTCGCCCAGGAGCTGGGTCCCAACAACATCCGGGTGAACTGCATCGCCCCGGGGCTGGTGAAGACCGACTTCGCCCGCGCGCTCTGGGACACGCCGGAGGCCGAGCGGCGCTCCTCGGCGGGCAATCCGCTGCGCAGGCTCGGCGAGCCGGACGACATCGCCGGCGCGGCGGTGTTCCTGGCCTCCAAGGCGGGGTCCTGGATGACCGGCCAGACGATCGTGGTCGACGGCGGCTCCACCTGCTAGCATCCAGCCCGTGGAAATCGTGGGCTTTGCAGGACGGCACGCCGAGGATTTCCGGCGGCTGAACGAGATCTGGATCCTCCAGCATTTCGAGCTGGAGGAGAAGGACCGCCGTCAGTTGCTCGATCCCGTCGGCGAGATCATCGAGCCGGGCGGCTTCATCTTCGTGGCCGAGCACGAGGGCGCGGTGGCCGGCTGCTGCGCCATGCTGCGGATGGACGACGGCGGCTTCGAACTGGTGAAGATGACGGTGGCCGAGGATGTGCGCGGCCAGGGCGTCGGGCGCATGCTGATCGACGCCTGCCTCGACCGCGCCAAGGAAGAGGGGGCGACGCGGCTCTATCTGGAAACCAACTCCAAGCTGGCGCCGGCGCTGCGCCTCTACCGCGTCATGGGCTTCGAGGACTGCGAACCGCGCGAGAGCGAATACGAGCGCTGCGATGTCTGGATGGAGCGGCGGTTCGGGCCGGACACGCCCTAGATTTCGTCCGGGCAAGGCAGGAGGCATGCGAAATATCCTCGTGCGTCAGCGGCGAGGTTGGGAGGGCGATGCGGAGCGCCGAGCCTCGCCCGGAGCATGGATGTTGTTACCGTTTCGGCGAAGTTCGAACGCTCCGCGTGGACGTTATCCGCCAGCCGGGGGTAGGCAGCCCTGTTAGAGCTTAGTCCCCGTCGCCGGCGACGGGCGGGTCGGGCCAGCGTCAGTCAGCCACGATCCCCGGACCGCGCGAGTAACCCCCTCGCGCCTGGCTCTCCTCGAACGTCAGCGGTCATTCCCAGATTGACGATACTTCGAGGCGCAACACCCGCTCGACCACACCCCAGGACCCCGACGGAACGCTGACGCCGCGCCCTCCCTTGGCCTTGAGGTCCGCACAGTGTGGGGGTGGTTGAGCGGGCGGGGATAGATTCCCCTCCATCCTTCCTTCGCGGATGGAAATGGACCTAGAGCAGCGTTCCCTGGCCGGTGTTTGGGGCCTCGCGCTTGGCCTTCTTGAACACCGAGGGATCGAGCCAGGGCATTTCAGGGCGGCGGCCCTCGAACAGCTGCTCGATGGTGAGAATCTGCACCTTGGGATAGTCACGCCCGCCGGCCGAATAGAAGCCGGCCGCCGCTGCGCGGGTGACCATCGGCCGGGTGGGGGGCAGGAGGGTGATGAACAGCCCCATCTGCGCGCCTTCGTGGTCGATGGTGGTGATCAGGTCCTTGACCTGCGGGTCGGAGACGCCGCCGCCCTTGATCGAGACGATGGCCTTGCCGGTGATCGTCTTCGATCCTGCGCCCTCGCTGGACGGAACCTGGAAGTAGACATAGCCGTCCACCCCGCCGTCGGCGCCTTTGCGCCCGCCCTTGTAGGGCACGGCGTTGTCGATCATCGAGAGCGCCCAGAGCTGGAACTGGTGCTTGTCGGCCTCGGCCAGGGCGCGGGCGGCGCCTAGGTCGCGCGGCGTGCCCAGCACCTGGAACTCGGCGAGCGGGAAGGCGTCGCGCAGGCGCCGCTGGATCAGGCCGACCGCCAGGTGGGTGACGTCGATGCCGATCCACCGG
>JADZBR010000033.1 GCA_020852035.1 Caulobacteraceae bacterium | reverse complement strand
GTTGCGGTCCTCGGCGGTGAACTGCTCGGTCTCGGCGTCCTGCCAATAGAGGTTCCAGAACGCCTTCGAGATCGCTCTGTCGCCCTCGTAGAGATGGTCGAAGCTGATGCGGTCGCGCTTAATGGTGTCGGCGGCGGTCAGGCCGATCACCGCGGTGGACGACAGCGCCGGCGGATCGCCCGTCGGCTTGGCGATGCCGCTCAGCACGACGGAGTCGATGTCGCGGTCCAGGTGCTCGTAGGTCAGCCGGAAGCGGTTCGCGTCCGACAGATCGTAGACGACCTTGGCCAGCACGGCGTTGGACGCGATGTCCTGCGGGTTGGCCACCGTGCGGTCGGTGTTGGCCGAGGCGTTGGTCCCTTGCGTCTCCTGCTCGTGGCCCTCGCGGCGGGTGTAGGCCACGAACGCCGACCAGTCGCCCGAGCGCCCGGCCGCCACCAGCCCGCCGGCCCAGCTCTCGTCGGCCGAGGCGTAGGCGCCCTTGGCCTGGCCGGCGAAGTCGCGGCCCTTGAGGAAGTCCTCCGGGTCCTTGGTGGTGAAGCTGATCGCCCCCGCCACGCCGTCGCTGCCGTAGAGCGCCGAGGCCGGGCCGCGAAGCACTTCGGCCGATTTCAGCAGGTCGAGGTCGCCGTAGTCCCCCCGCCCCACCGCCTGGGCGCCGAAGACGAAGCTGTCGGGCGTGCGAACCCCATCGACCTGCACCAGCACCCGGTTGCCTTCCAGGCCGCGGATGTTGAAACCCGCATTGCCGTCCCGCCCGGTCGTTCCCAGCGCCGCGCCGAACCGCGCCGGGCTGGCGCGCACGCTGACGCCCGGCTCATAGCGGAAGAGATCCTTCACGTCGGCAGCCAGCTGGTCCTCGATCTCCTCGGCTGTGATCACGCTGACCGTCGCCGGGACCTCGCTGAGCGGCTTCTCGGTTCGCGTGCCGATCACGGTGAGCGGATCGACCGTCGTCACCAGCGCCAGTTGCGCGGCGTCGTCGGCCTGAGCCGCGCCGGCCAAGACCAGAGCCGCCGCCGAAGAACCCGCAAGAAGGAAAAAGCGCATCATCGAAGCCCCACGATATTTTGCGAATAATTCTCATATTCATTTATGCGCGGCAAGTCCCTCGCTATTGCGAATTAGTCGCAATCATGGCGGCGTCTCCACGAGGGCGTCATGGCGAAGGAAACCCTGCACCGCATCGCCGATGCGGATCGGGATGACGCTGATCGTCCCAGCGGTGGGATCGCCTGGGCGATGAACACGCCCTTCCGATGGATGAAGCAGATTGCGTCCGGCTTCGGCGGCGTTCGCAACGGCCAGGCCTTGGGCTTGCCGGAGACGATCAAGGGCCGAGGTTGGCGATCGCCCGCCGGCGCTTGGTTCGCATCACCTGGGTTATGCTGTCGACAACCGGGTCGACAGTTTGCGAAGCCTCAGCCCGCAACAGCCGCCAAGCCCCGGTAGCCCGCCGCCGCCGCGCCGACCGCCAAGACGGCCAGGCCGGCCGAGCGGAAAAGACTTTCTCCTCCAGCTCGGAAAACCAGGCCGCCCAACCCGTTGCCCAGAACCAGCGCAGGCAGGCTGACCAGCGCCAGCAGAACCGCCTCGCTGCCGATCACCCCCGCCGCGAGACCGGACGCCACCGCGAACAGAGCCGTCGCGGCGAAGTAGAGGATCAAGGACGCCCGGGTCGCGGTTGGTCCGAGGGGAATGCTCATGAAGTAAGCGACGGCGGGCGGCCCGGGCATCGCCGCCAATCCGTTGAGCAAGCCCGACGCCACACCCATCGTTGTGGGATTGCCGCGCACGATCGCCGAGCGCAGGCGCGGCCCGCGCCAGGCGACGAACAGGGCGATCAGGGCCGCGACGGCGACGACCAGGCGCTGCGGCCCTGGCGAGGTCAGCCTCAGAGCGATCATGCCGAGCGGCGTGCCGACCACCGCGCCCAGCAGCAGCCGCGACAGGAGCGGTCGGTGGGCCTGTCGCCATGCGCCCGGCCCTTCGAGAACACCAATCACCAGCTGCAGCAGCGCCGCCACGGCCACCGCCAGCCGCGGGTCGACAAGGCTGGAAAGCAACGGGACTGCGGCGATCGCGAACCCGAATCCTGTGAGGCCGCGCAGAACCGCGCAAAACGTCACGATGACGAGCACCGCGCCCAAAGCTGGCGAGGTCAGCCCCGCCTGGCCCGCCAGCGAGTCCACATCGAACATCTCGCGCGACTACAGCTCGCTCTATGCGCCGCGGGCGGCGGGGCTGCCTCGGCCAAGGCTTTCGCGGCCGAGCCAGGTCGGCCAGGCGATCAACACCTGCTCACCGGCGCAGGACAACGGCGCGGCTTGCGCCAGCGCTGCGCGCCAGGGCGCAAGCTCGGTCAAGGCGAGGCCGAACAGTCCCTGGATGGACACCACCCGACCGATCTCGTCCTGGCCGCCAAGGATCGGTTCGCCCAGCATGGCCGGCACCCCTGGGCCAGACGGTTCCACCCGGAACGGCAGCACGCGCCGCCGCGCGGCGCTGGGCCCCGCTTCCAGCGTGGGAAGGCCCAGCGCCGCGAGACGCGCCGGGTGAAGGGCGGCGAGAGCATGCAGCTCGGCCTCGAAGACATCGACCTTCGCGCGATCGAAGACCTCGACGCCGGGAACGCCCAACCGATAGGCGTGGCTTCGCCACTTGCCCTCATGGCGCCAGGATAGGCTCTCGCGGGCCTCGCTGGGGCGCAGCACCCGGCTGCCCAGTTCGTGGCGACGGGGGTCGGCGTAGCGGATGTAGGGCGTCCCGTCATCGAACAGGGCCTGGTTGTTCAGCAGGCCGAACACGCGCCAGCGTTCGGACTCGTCAACAACCCTCACGCGGCCGGCCGCGCTGGGCTCGATCAGCTCGAGCCACATGGCCGCCTGGCTGCGGTCGCAGTCGACAAGCAGCCCGTCGTCGTCCGGAAGCACGAACAGGTCGCCGTACACCCGCCCGCCGCCGTCCACGGCCACGGCGTAGGTCGCACCCCTCGCCTCCGGCGGGATCTCGTTGGTCAGCAGCGCCTGCAGCGCCGTGCGCGCCTCCTCGCCACGCACGCGCAGGACGCCCCGCGAGGCCAGGTGGTGCGCCTCGTCCTCAACCAGCAGTTCGGCGAACTGGTTGCTGACGTTCAAGGCTGATCGACCTGGTCGTAGGAGACCGCCGGCATGCCCGGGAAATTCGCCTTGGCCACCAGCGGGCCGTCGGTGATCTCCGAGTGATGGGTCGAGTAGCTACAGACCTTCTGGCAGAGGCCGCAGTTGTCGACCATGTCGCGGTACATCTTGCACTTCATCCCATCGACGACGGAGCGCCGGCCCGGCCCGGGCGAGGTGATCGCGCCCACGGGGCAGATCTTCACGCAGTCCAGGCAGTGGGTGCAGTCGTCCACCGGGTCGACCCGCACAGTGGTGGGAAGCGGCGCCTCGGTGAGCACGCAGGTCAGGCGCACGCGGGTCCCGAACTCCGGCGTGATCAGGAAGCTGTGGGTGCCCACCGTCCCCATGCCGGCCGCCTCGGCGATGTGGCAGTAGGAGAGCGCGGCCTTCATCTGACCGGGGCGGAACGGCAGGCCGCGGCTCGGCAGGGCGAGGGTGCGGAATCCCTCCTGCTTGAGGAGCTTGGCCAGCTGATAGGCCGACTGGTCGAGTTCGGCCGTCACCTGCACCACGTGCGGCGAGAGCAGCCCCCCGGTCTTCACCTTACCGGCGTACTTGGCCGGCGGCTTGATCAGGTTGATGGTCTCCGAGCCCATCTCGCCGGCCAGGATGATCGCCGCCTTGGCGCCCGGCATGAAAGCCTGCACGCCATAGAGGAAGTCCGGGTGCGACTGTGGGCTCACCGCGAGCACGCCCATCAGGTCCGCGCCGACCGCCTTCCTGGTCTTCTCGACCCAGGCGCGGCCGTACTTCTGGTGCGGGCGCTTGATCGTGTCGATGACGTTCATGGGCTCCTCCGGGGCTACTTCAGCTGGATGGCGAAGGCGGCGAGCTTCTCGGCGTCCACCTCGGCGCCGCAGCCAGGCGCGTCCGGTAGCACCGCATCGCCGTCCTCGATGGCCAGCGGCGTTTTCAGGATGTCGCCGGTCAGCTTGTCCGAGCCGATGAACTCGGCGGCCGGCTTCACCGCGGCGGTGGAGCAGGCGAAGTGCAGCTCGGCCAGGGCCTGCAGGCTGGTGCCGATCCCCTGTCCCACCAGCACCTCGATGCCGGCCGAACGGCAGACGGCGGCGATCTCCTTGCTGCGGCGATAGCCGCCGGTCTTGGCGATCTTGATCTTCACCGAGTCCGCCGCGCGGGCCTTGGCCACGCGCATGGCGTCCATGACGCTGTGCACCGACTCGTCGGCCATCAGCGGCGCGTCGATGGCCTGCCGGATCTCGGCCATGCCCTCGATGTCCCAGCCGGCCACCGGCTGCTCCACATGCTCCAGGTCGTAAGGCTCCAGCCGGCGGATCAGGCGGATCGCCTCCGGCACGGTGAAGACGCCGTTGCCGTCGAGCCGCAGGCTGATGTCCGGCCCGATCTCCTCGCGCACCGTGCGCACCCGCACCACGTCGAAGTCCGGGTCGGTCTTGGCGCCGATCTTCAGCTTGATGGTCTTGAAGCCGCGGTCGACCAGGGCCTTGGCGGTGGCCGCCATGCGGTCGGGCGTGTCGTGCCCCACCCCGCCGGAGAGGGCGAAGCGATCGCGCACCCGCCCGCCCATCAGGTCGCAGACCGGCCGGCCGAGGCTGCGGGCGGCGGCGTCGTGTACCGACATGTCCACCGCCGACTTGGCGAAGAGGTTGCCGAGCTCCCAAGCCTTGTCCATCACCGCCACGACCCGCTCGGTGTCGAGCACGCTGACACCCTTCAGCGCCGGCCGGAAGGTGCGCTGGATGACGCCGATCATGCCCATCGGCGTGTCGGGGGCGTACCAGCCGGGGGTCAGGAAGACCTCGCCGAAGCCCTCGACGCCCTCGTCGGTCGTGACCTTCACGATGAGGCCGAAATAGTCCTCCCCGCCGTCCTCCATCGGGCCCATGCGGTAGGGCATCTTGGCGGGGATCCTGATGATGCTGGCGGCGATGTCGGCGATGTGCATGGCGGCGTTTCCTTGAGACTTCAGCGGGCGGCCGCGGCGTCGGCGATGGCGCGGAACACCGCGTTCTCCTCGGCCTGCGAGGGCGGCGTATCGTCGTTGGCGGCGATCTGGGCGACGACGATCCCGCGCTTGCGATCGACCCAGAGGATCTGGCCGAAGGCGCCCAGCGCCATGGCCTCGTCCTGGTATCCGGCCGGCACCCAGAACTGCATGGCGTAGCCCCGCGGCTTGTCGCCCGGCTCCTGGAACGGCGCGCTCGGATGGGTGACGAGGTCGGCCCAGCCGGCCGGCGTCAGCGACTCGCCGCCCACCTTCAGGTCGTCGATGTAGAGCTGCCCCAGGTGAGCGAAGTCCTGCAGCGTCGTCTGCAGGCAGCAGTGGCCGAAGGAGACCCCGGCGTCGCCCTTCGCGTGCTTCGACCAGCTGGCCGCGCTGGAGAACCCAGCCGGGGTCCAGAGCTTCTCCTGCACGATGTCGACGTAGCGCTTGCCATAGGCGCCGCGCAGCGCCGCCGAGAGCACATGGGTGTCGGTGGCCAGGTAGTTGAAGTCGCTGCCCGGCTCGACGCGCGGGCCGAGCGAGGCGGCGAAGTCGTCGAGATTCCGCCCGCCAAGCAACGCGATGTACATGTCGCTGCGGTTGGGCGTGCCCTTGGCGTGGAAGAACTGCACGCCCGACGACATCATCGCCACATGGCGCAGCGAGACCGGCCCATAGGCCGTGCCCTTGAACTGCGGCGCATAGGCTTCGACCGGGTCGTCCAGGCTCTTGATCGCCCCTTCCTTCAGGGCGATCCCAAGGAGGGTGACCGTGTAGCTCTTCGACGCCGACCAGAGCGAGTGCTGGGTGTCGGGCCCCACGCCGTTGCGGTAGCTCTCGAACACCACCACCCCGTCCTTCAGGGCCATGATCCCGTTGACGTTGGCGCGCCGCATGTAGTCCCCCACCGTCGCCTGGCGTCCCTCGAACGCATAGGCCACCGGCTCGAGGGCGCGCACGTCGCGCGAATAGGCGCGTGGGGTCGACGAAGGCGCTAGCCGGTCGACCGGGAAGATGCGGTCGTAGTGGGTGAAGACCTCTGTCCGCTGGGCCGGCTGGGCGACCTTGAACCACAGGCTGGGATCGTTCGCCGGCTCCTCAGCCCCGGCCGGCCCGGCCGCCAGCACCGCCGCCACGCTCGCGCCGAGGATGATGCGCTTCGCACTCAATCCCCCCTTCATCTCACCCCTCCCGACCTCGGACCGTAGGCTCATTGATTGTAATCTGTTGACCGTTGTATGGCGCACGGCGATGGTGGCTGCAATCGGAATTTGAACCCCGGTTCGCATTTTAGCGGACGACGACGGGGTCGGGGGGAACCAATGTCCAAGCGATCGATGCTGCTCGCGTCCGCGCTCGGTCTCACAGGAGCCGGGCTTGTCGGAATCGCCGGCGCCCACGCGCAATCTGGGGACACGGCGGGGAACACCGTCGAGGAAGTCGTGGTGACCGGCTCCTACATCGGGGGCGGGGTGCAGACCAACGCCCTGCCGGTAGACGTGCTGACCGCCGAAGACCTACGCCGACAGGGCTCGCCCAGCGTGGTCGAACTCCTGAAGGCCCTTCCCGCCAGCAGTGGCGTGCTCGGCGAAAGCAATCAGTTCGACAGCCGCGCCCTGGCCACCGAGGGCACGGGCAGCGTCAACCTGCGCGGGCTCGGACCGCAGCGCACCCTGGTGCTGCTGAACGGGCGGCGGATGCCGGTCAACCCGGCCGCCCAGAGCGGCGGCGGCGTGGTCGATACCAACATGATGCCGATCGCCGCCATAGGCCGGCTGGAGGTGCTGAAGGACGGCGCAGCCGCCACCTATGGCTCGGATGCTATCGCCGGGGTGGTCAACTTCATCACCCGCAAGAACTTCGAGGGGCTGGAGCTCAACGCCGACTACGCCGCCATCGAGGGCTCCGGCGGAAACTACGGCCTCTCGGCGACCTATGGCTGGGTCGGCGCGAGAGCGAACGCCCTGGTCAGCGCTGGCTGGCAGCACCGCTCAGAACTCTCGGTCCGTGACCGCGATTGGGCCATCCGGTCCTACGCCGAGAACCCCGAGGGCGGCTGGAATCCGATCAACAACCCGTCGAGCTTCCTGCCGCTCGCCGCCAACGGCGTGTCGCCGGCCGGACAGCCGCGGCGCGACGTGGCCTGCGCCCTGCTCGGCGGCCACGCCGGCTTCGCCAACGCCGCCACGCCGGCGTGCCTGGCCCAGGCCACCCCCTTCGACAACCTCATCGAGGAGGAGGAGCACTACCAGGTCTACGGCGAGTTCAACTACGACCTCGGCGCGGACACGACCCTGCACCTCGAAGGCCTCTGGGGCCGCACCGAGGTGCCGCACTGGGCGACCGCCCCCTCCTACCCCGCGCTGGGAACGCCCACCGCCGAGGCCCAGGCCAACCCGGCGCAGGCCGGCGCCTACCTCGTGCCGGCCACGCACCCGGGGCTGGTCGCCTACTACGCCGCCAACAACCTCGGCCCCGTGCCGGCCGGCGGCGTGCGGCTGCTGCTCAACCGGCCCTATGGCCTGGGCGGCAACCCGCTGTTCGAAGGCGGCGGCTCGGAGGGCAAGCGCGAGTACGAACTCTTCCGCGTCTCGGCCGACCTGAAGGGCCGCGCCTTCGACGGCGCGGTCGGCTGGAACCTCGCCGCGACCTATGGCGAGGACGACGTCCTCAACACCACCTACGACACCCTGATCAACCGCTACCAGCTGGCCCTGCGCGGGCTCGGCGGGCCGAACTGCAACCGGGCCGCCAATACCCCCGGCCAGAACGGCTGCCTCTATTACAACCCCTTCTCCAACTCGATCGCCGGCAACCCGACCACAGGCGTCGCCAATCCCGGCTTCAACCCGCTGGTCGCCAACAGCCCGGAGGTGACCGGCTGGTTCTTCCAGGAAGGCGAGGCGCACCTTACGGCCACCACCTTCGTGGTCGACGCGGTGCTGGATGGCCGGACGCCGATCGAACTGGCCGGCGGCCCGGTCAGCTGGGCGGCCGGCGCCCAGTACCGCCGCAACACGCACAAGACCCGCTTCAGCGACCTGCGCAACCGCGAGGTCAACCCCTGCATCAACACTCCCGACTTCGGCGTCACCACCTGCTCGGGCGCCACCGCTGTCGGCCCCTTCGGCTTCACCCCGGCCAGCCGGCCGCAGGAGATCTCCAGCGAGGTCGCCGCGGTCTTCGGCGAGCTGCAGCTGCCGATCACCGAACGCCTGCAGGCCCAGCTCGCCGCCCGCTATGAGGACTACGGCGGCCAGGCCGGCACGACCTTCGACCCCAAGGCCGCCGTGCGCCTCACCGCCACCGACTGGCTGGCCTTCCGCGCCTCGGCCAGCACCACCTTCCGCGCCCCGCCGCTCACCCAGCGCAACGACGACATCCAGGCCTCGCTGCAGAGCATCCTCGGCTCATTCCGCGCCATCGACATCCAGGGCGACCCGGCGCTGGAGCCGGAGACCGCCAAGACCTATTCGGTCGGCGTCATCCTGACCCCCGGCGACTTGCGCGCGACCGTCGACGTCTGGCGCTTCGACTTCGAAGGCCCGATCGCCACCGAGCCGGTGGGCGGCATCGTCTCGGCGGTGTTCCCCAATGGCGCGGCCGGGGCCAACAACTGCGCCGACCCGGCCTATGCCAGCCTCGTCGCCCGCTTCACCTTCACCGGCGGCGTCTGCGGCGCGGCGACCATCACCCGCATGCTGGTCAAGAACGCCAACGGCGCCGACCAGACCGTCGCCGGCGTCGATATCGGGGCCGAGTACCGCTTCCGCGACGTGTTCGGCGGCGACCTCGCCCTGGGCGCGAGCGTCAGCCACGTCAGCAAGTTCAAGGTCGGCCGCACGGTCATCGACGGCGTCGAGGTCGCCCCCGCCTTCGACGGCGCCGGCGCCCTGAACTACCAGACCAACATCTATCCGGTCGCCGACTGGAAGGGCTCGCTCTTCGCCGAGTGGAGCACGGCCACCATGAGCTTGCGCTGGACGGTCAACTACGTCGGCGAGATGAACGATCGGCGACCGAACACCTTCGACCCGCTGATCTACCGCGACGAGCAGAACCAGCTCTTCACCGTCACCGCGGGTCGGAGAATCGACGCCTTCGTCACCCACGACCTCGCCTTCCGCACCGAGCTGCCCTGGGACGCCGCCGCGACGATCTCGGTCAGCAACCTTTTCGACGAGAGCCCTCCGTTCGCGCGGCTCAGCATGAACTACGACCCCTTCACCGCCTCCGGCGCCGGTCGCGTGGTGAAGTTCGCCCTTTCCAAGCGCTACTGACGTGATCCGCTGTTCCCATGACTGACTCCCAAGCCTCGGCTATGGCGCGCCCAACACCGGCTATGTGCGCATGTGGCGCGAGCCGTGAAGATGCTCTGCGTCAACCTCTTCGGCCTGGGGCTGGGGCCGATGCTGATCGGCGTCGCCAGCGACCTGCTGCACCCGAGGTTGGGCCAGGAGTCCCTGCGCTACGCCCTGATCCTGTTCG
>JADZBR010000032.1 GCA_020852035.1 Caulobacteraceae bacterium | reverse complement strand
GCGCGCTCGATCGAGGAAAACGAAGCGAGAGACATGACATTCGTCCTTTTTGTTGGAACCCCGGGGGAGCGGGGCCGTTCGATTTGAACGGTGCTTAGATAGCACCTATCTGAACGCCGTCAAGATGTATTTACGCATTTGGCGTATGCAAGTATGGTGACCTCGATGACCGACGCTGCGAACACCAACGAACCGCGCCCGTATCACCACGGCGACCTCAGCCGGGCTCTGGTAGAGGCGGCGCGACGACTGTTGGAGCAGGACGGTCCGAGCGCGCTCTCGCTGCGCGCGGTGGCCCGCGAGGCCGGCGTCAGCCCGGCGGCGCCCTATCACCACTTCAAGGACAAGGGCGAACTTCTCGACGCGGTGGCCCACGAGGGCTGGGAGATGCTCAACGTCCGCATGACCGAAGCCCGCGCCAGGGAAACCACCCTCGGCGACAAGCTGACCGCGCTCGGCGTCAGCTATGTGCAGTTCGCCCGCGAGCATCCGGCCCTCTACCGCGTGATGTACGATTGCTCGCGCGAGAAGGCGACGCTGCCCGAACACCTGCACGAGGCGGACGACAGCGCCTACTGCCAGGTCCGCGACGTGATCACCGAGGTCGGCGGCGGGCCGATGAACGAACTGGACATCGAACTGGCCACCACCGCCGCCTGGTGCGCCGCCCACGGCCTGGCGGAGATGGTCGCCTTCAAGCAGTTCGACCCGATGAAGGAACAGCTGGGCGGCGACGAAGCCTTCCTGCGCGGGGTCTTCACCCACCTAGGCATCTTCGGGCATATGAACGCCAGGGCGCTGACCTGACCGCGTGACCTTCGTCACCCGTTTCGCTCCCTCCCCCACCGGCTATCTGCACAAGGGCCACGCCTTCTCGGCGCTGACCGCCCATGCCGCCGCCCGCGCGGCGGGCGGGCGTTTCCTGCTGCGTATCGAGGACATCGACGCCACACGCTGCCGGCCGCGGTTCGAGGCGGCGATCCATGAGGACCTGGCCTGGCTCGGCCTCGGCTGGGAGACGCCGGTGCGGCGCCAATCGCAACACATGGCGGACTATGAAGCTGCGCTGGCGCGGCTGCGCGATCGCGGCCTGGCCTACCGCTGCTTCCGCACCCGCAAGGAGATCGCCGAGGACATCGGGCGCGCGCCCCACGGGCCGATGGAGGCGTTTCGCGGCCGCCCGCTGGCCCCCAGCGAAGAAGCCGACCTGCTCGCACAGGGCCGCCCTTTCGCCTGGCGGCTCTCGCTGGACGTCGCCCTCGCCGCCGTGGACCCGGCCGGCCTCACCTTCCGCGAAGAAGGCGGCGAGCGGCCAGTAACGTTGACCGCCCGGCCCGAGATCGGCGGCGACGTGGTGCTGGCGCGCAAGGACGTCGGCGTCGCCTACCACCTGGCGGTGGTGGTCGACGACGCCCTGCAAGGCGTCACCCACGTCATCCGCGGCGAGGACCTGGCCGAAGCGACCCATGTGCAGCGCCTGCTCCAGGCGCTGCTGGAGCTGCCGACTCCGGTCTACCGCCACCACCGCCTGCTGGTCGGCCCGGACGGCAGGCGCTACGCCAAGCGCGACAAGGCCCAGACCCTGCGCGAACTTCGCGAGGCCGGAACAGCTCCGGCGGCCCTGCGCCGCGAGCTCGGCTTCGATTGAGCTTGCGCCCGTCGCCCGCCACGGCCAATCCCGACACATGACCTTCGCCGACGCCGACGCCGCGCCAAAGCCCGCCGAGGGCCAGGGCGCCGCGCTGGCCATGCTGTTCCTGGGCGCGGCGATCATCGGCCTGGCGCCGATCCTCGTGCGCCTCTCCGACGCCGGTCCGGCCGCCACCGGCTTCTGGCGCCTGGCGTTCGCCGTGCCGCTGCTGGCGGCGATGAGCCTGCGGGCGCCGCCCGGCGACCGGTTCCTCAGGCCCCCGCGCACGGCGCTGGCCGCCGGGGTCTTCTTCACGCTCGACCTGGCCTTCTGGCACTACGGTATCGCCCACACGACCGTCGCCAACGCCACGGTGCTGACCAACCTGACGCCGCTGGTGGTGATGCTGTTCGCCTGGATCGCCTTCGGCGAGCGCCCGAGGGCGGCCTTCGCGGCCGCCGTGGTCATGGCCATCTGCGGGGCGGCGCTGATGGCCTTCTCCAAGGGCGGTGACGGTCGCCAGAGCCTGCTCGGCGACGCCCTCTCGCTGACCACGGCGCTCTGGTACGCCTTCTACTTCCTGGCCATCACCGTGGCCCGCCGCACCTCGACCGCCTCGCGCGTGATGTTCTGGTCCGGCATGGTCGGCGCGCCGCTGCTGCTGGTCGCGGCCCTGGCGATGGGCGAAAATGTCCTGCCCCTGACCCTCGGCGGCTGGCTGGCCTGCATCGGCCTTGGCCTGATGCATGTCGGCGGCCAGGGCGCCATCGCCTGGTCGCTGGGACGCCTGCCCACCGCCACCGCCTCGGTGACCGTGCTCGTCCAGCCCGTGGTCGCCGCGATCCTCGGCTGGCTGCTCTTCAGGGAAGCCCTCGGCCCCTGGCAGGCGCTCGGCGGCGCGGCGACGCTGGGCGGCGTGGCGCTGGCCCAGATCGCCGGCGCGCGACGCAAGGCTCAGGCGTAGGCCCAGGCCGTTCGCGCCCGTTCGATGGCCGAAAGCTTGGCCTCGAAGGCCGACCAGTCGTCGCACTCGGTGATCGGCGCCCAGAGCGCCTCGATCTGGTCGTAGAGCAGTTCCTCCGGCTCGGCCGCCGCGAAATAGGCCGCCTCCAGCCGCTGCGGCCGCTCGGGCGTGTAGCCGCCCAGGCGCTCCCGGAACTCCATGAACACGGGCCCGCCGTAGAGTTCCGCCCGCGGTCCGGCGAGCGCCCGCTCCTGCGACAGGGCCCCGCAGAACCAGTCGAAGAAGAACGGCTCCCAGCGCAGCAGCTCACCACCCTCGGCCAGGGCGCGGAACGCGGTGTTGACGAAGTCGACGTCCTCCTCGGCTCCGCGTGGCAGCAGCCCGAGGCGCATCAGCATCGCCGCGGTCAGCGCCTCGCGGTAGCGCGCGGAGAAGGTGTTGAGCGCCTCCACCAGGCCCTCCTGCGCGGTCACCAGCGTCAGGCACCCGCCCAGTTGCTGCAGATTCCAGAACACCGCCTCGGCCTGGCGCCCGAAACTGTAGAGGCCGGTTTCGTCGAAATAGGCGGCGATGAAGTTGGGGTCGTTGCGCGGCAGGAACCGATAGGGGCCGTAGTCGAAGCTCTCGCCATTGATGTTCATGTTGTCGGTGTTCAGCACCCCATGCACGAAGCCGGCCGCCATCCACCGCGCCACCAGCCGGGCCGAACGGGCGACTACCGCGTCGAACAGGGCGACGGCGCGATCCTCCGCCCCGGCGAGTTCGGGGTAGTAGGTCTCCACCACATGATCGACGAGCCGGCCGATCAAGTCGGCCCGCTGGTGGAAGGCGTGCCGCTGGAAGGCGCCGAAGCGGATGTGGCTGTGCGACAGCCGCACGATCACCGCCGAGCGCGTCGGGCTGGGCTCGTCGCCGCGGGTCAGCGCCTCGCCGGTCTCGATCAGCGACAGGGTGCGCGAGGTCGGCACGCCCAGCGCCTCCAGCATCGCCGTGGCCAGCGCCTCGCGCACCGCGCCCTTCAAAGTCAGCCGCCCGTCGCCGCCGCGCGACCAGGGCGTCTGGCCCGAGCCCTTGGTTCCAAGTTCCAGCAGCCGGTCCGTCCCCGCCTCTCGCATCTGGGCGAAGGAGAAGCCGCGACCGTCGCCGAGGTCGGGGTTGTAAACGCGGAACTGGTGGCCGTGGTAGCGCATGGCCAGCGGCTGCGGCAGGTTCTGCGGCAAAGGCTGGAAGCAGCCGAGGTGGGCGATCCACTCGGCGTCGGTCAGCGTCTCCAACCCGATGGTCGCCGCCGCGCGGTCGTTGCGATGGCGCAGGATCGTCTGCGGGAAGTCCGCCGGCTCTACCGGGTCGTAGAAGTCCGGGCCCAGTTCGGTCAGGCGCGGATCGGGACGATAGGCGGGACCGAAGGGCATCACTCCCTTCCCCCCTCCAGGGGGAAGGGAGTCACGTCAGCGCCGCCTTCAGCGCCTTGGCCGCCTCGTCCGCCGCCGCAGCCACGGCCGGCGAGACGTCGGCCATGACGTAGAAGTCGTGGACCAGCGCCGGGTAGTGCACGTGCTGGGCCTTCACCCCCGCCTTCTGCAGCGCCAGGGCGTAGTCGCGCCCCTCATCCTGCAACGGATCGAAGCCTGCGGTGGAGACGAAGGCCGGCGGCAGGTCGGCGAGATCCTTCGCCTGGGCGGGCGCCGAGCGCAGGTAGTCGGCATGGCCGTGCGCGGCCAGCGCCTTGTCGAAGAAGGCGATGGCGGCCTTGGTCAGCACCGGGCCGTCGAGGTCGTGGCGCGACGACGTGGTCTCGGCCGGCCAGAGGTAGGGGTAGAGCAGGAGCTGGAACGCCACCCGCCGCTCCGGATCGCCCCGCAGGTCCTGCGCCACCGACGCCTCCAGTTTGCCGCCCGCCGAGTCCCCGCCGACCGCGATGGGGGCGGGGTCTAAGCCGTTCTCGGCGGGGTGGTCTAAGGCCCACCTGGTC
>JADZBR010000031.1 GCA_020852035.1 Caulobacteraceae bacterium | reverse complement strand
GTTCTCGCCCAGCGGATAGACCGCGATCTGGCCGTCGCGCCCGCGCGCGGCGATCACCGAAAGCTCGCGCACGAAAGCCGCCCTGGCCTCCAGGATCGCCTTGCGCCCGCCCAGCTGCTCGAACGCCGCAGCCGGATCGTCGCCCGCCCCGACCCAGACCTGGCCCTTGCCGTCGTAGCCTTCGCGCCGGGTCTTCAACAGCGATGGCGCCCCCAGGCGGGCGACGGCGTCGATCGCTTCCTGTGCGGAGGCCACCGCCTCGAACGCCACGGTCGGCGCGCCGACGTCGCCCACGAAGCGCTTCTCCTCCAGCCGGTCCTGCGACACCGCCAGCGCGCGCGCGCCGGGCGCCACTTCAGCGCCGAGTTCGAGCAGCCGCTCGACGCTGGCGGCCGGCACGTTCTCGAACTCGAAGGTGATCACGTCGGAGAGCCGCGCCAGCTCCGCCAGAGCCTGGGAGTCGCCGTAACCGGCGGCGATCACATGCGCGGCGACCCGGGCCGCCGGGCTTTGCGGGTCGGGTTCCAGCACCGCCACGTCGAACCCCAGCCGGGCGGCGGCGAGCGCCAGCATGCGGCCCAGCTGGCCGCCCCCAAGGATGCCGATGGTCGATCCGGGCGGAAGCGGAAAACGGCTCATGCGGGCGGCGGTCAGTCCTCGACCGTCTCGGCCACGCCGGCGCTCTGGCTGGCGCGGGCGGCGGCGAGGCGCTCGGCGAGCGCGGGATCGGAGAGCGCCAGGATCTGCGCGGCCAGAAGGCCCGCGTTCCTCGCGCCTGCCTCGCCGATGGCCAGAGTCCCGACCGGGACGCCGGCCGGCATCTGGACGATGGAGAGCAGGCTGTCCATGCCCTTGAGCGCCTTGGATTCGATCGGCACGCCCAGCACCGGCAGCTCGGTCATCGAGGCGGTCATGCCCGGCAGGTGCGCGGCCCCGCCGGCGGCGGCGATGATCACCTTCACGCCGGCGGCCTTGGCCCCCTTGGCGAAGGCGTACATCCGCTCCGGCGTGCGGTGGGCGGAAACCACCTTGGCCTCGTACGCGACGCCCAGGCCGTCCAGCGCCTCGGCGGCGGCCTTCAGGGTCGGCCAGTCGGACCGGCTGCCCATGATGATGGCGACGGGCGGCGCGCTCGCGCTCATCGACGGAAACCCCCTTGGCCGGAAAGGCGCGGAGTATAGGCGCCGACCTTGCCGCCGCAACCGATCCCGTTAAGCTTTCGGCGAGCCGGGAACCAAGGGGGTGATTCTCGGCGGGAACGGGCCGCGATGAAGATCCTGGGCGCCCAGAGCGAAGCCTTCGCGGTGATGCGCCGCCGGGCCCTGGCGCTGGCCGGCGCCAAGGTGGCGGCCCCCGGCCGCGCTGCGCCGGCCGATTCGACCGAGTTCCTCGGCCTTTCCGAAGCCGACCTGACGCCTTCGGTGCAGAACGCGGTGCAGACCCTGCTCTCCGAGATCGAGGATCTGCGCGGCGAGGTGAAACGCCTGAAGGACCGCCTCTTCGAGACCGAGGGCCTGGCCGACCGCGACGTGCTGACCCCGCTGCTCAACCGCCGCGCGTTCGTGCGCGAGATCGGCCGCGCCCAGGCCTTCGCCGAGCGTTACGGCTCGCCGGCGGCGGTGATCTATTTCGACCTCGACGGCTTCAAGGCGGTGAACGACCGCTTCGGCCACCCGGCCGGCGACCTGGCGCTGAAGGCGGTGGCCGAACGCCTGGCGGCCAACATCCGCGGGTCCGACCTGGCCGCGCGGCTGGGCGGCGACGAGTTCGGCGTGCTGCTCGCCCAGGCCGACGGGGCCACGGCGGCGGCGAAGGCCGCCTCGCTGCAGCGGCTGATCGAGGCGACGCCGGCCGACCTCGGCGAGTGGTCGGCGCCGCTGCGCATCTCCTTCGGCGTCCGGGCGCTCGATCCCGGGACCGATCCGGAGCACCTCCTGGGCGAGGCGGACGCGGCGATGTACGCGCAGAAACGGGCCAGGGCGGCGGCGGCCGGCTGACCGCTCAGGCGATGATGTCCGGGGTCGAAAGGTCCTCCAGTCGGGTGATCTCGTCCTTCAGGGCGAGCTTCTGCTTCTTCAGACGGGCGATCACCATCAGGTCGGGCACCGGCATCTGCGCCAAGGCGTCCACCGAGGCGCTGACGTCGGCATGCTGCTGGCGCAGGTCGATCAGCCGGGCGGCGATCTCGGCTTCGGTGAAATCAGGGGTCTCGTCGTCCATCCGCGCTTCTTTGCAGCCCCGCCAGTCTAACCGATCCTGGCCGCCAGGGCCGCCAGTTCGGCGGCGCAGGGCGGCCCGCCCCAGGCTTCGGCGGCCCGGTTGAGCGCCTCGGCCGCGTCGCCTGCGCCGGCCGCCGGAGTCAGCGCCTCCAGCGTCTCCATCAGCACGCGCTCGGCGCGCAGTTCGGCGGCCTTGACGTCTTCGCGCAGGCCCTCGCGGGCCGTATCGCCAACGGGCGGCCGAGCCGGCTTCAGCCGCCGCCTGACCTCGCGCAGCGGCCCCAGCACTTCGGCTTCCCATGCCCGCGCGGTCGCCGCCGCCTCGGCCAGCCCCGCCCCGTCCGGCGCGCGACCGCGTCCGCCGGCCCAGGCGGCCCAGAGCAGGAAGGAGGTGTTGCGGCCGAACCGGTCCTGCAACTCCAGACAGGCTTCCGGCACGCCGGGACGGCCGTAGGCGGCCAGCGTCCAGTCCCACAGGCTCATTCGACCGCCCCGCCCAGGGGGCCGATGTCCTCGCCCCAGCGCTTCACCGGCGTCCACGACAGGCCGAAGAGGTCGAGCGCGCGGCCCACGGATTGATCGATCATCTCCTCCAGGCTGGCGGGCCTGGCGTAGAAGGCCGGCAGCGGCGGGGCGATGGTGGCGCCCATCTCGGCCAGCCGCACCAGGGTCCGCAGGTGCCCCAGGTGCAGCGGCGTCTCGCGCACCATAAGCACCAGGGGGCGTCGTTCCTTGAGGGTTACGTCGGCGGCGCGGGTGAGCAGCGAGGACGTCACTCCGGTGGCGACCTCGCTCATAGTGCGGACCGAGCAGGGGGCGATGATCATGCC
Source organism: Caulobacteraceae bacterium (assembly GCA_020852035.1). Classification (GTDB taxonomy): domain Bacteria; phylum Pseudomonadota; class Alphaproteobacteria; order Caulobacterales; family Caulobacteraceae; genus Phenylobacterium. The sequence continues at coordinate 1,642 of JADZBR010000031.1, read as the reverse complement.
GAGCGTGCGGAATGAGCCGGAAGCGATGGCCGCCCCGACGTCCGCGGCCTTGTAGGCGAGGTCCGCGCGCGCCTGCGCCTCGGCGACGCTGAGGGCCAGTTCCTGCGACAGGGTCAGGGCCGCCGATCGGCTGACAACCAGGTGGCTTTCGACGCCCAGTTCGCGGCAGGCGTCGAGCACGCGCAGTCCGTAGGCGGCCCCGCTGGCTCCCGAGATTCCTACCACCAGGCGCTGTTTTTCCGCCGTCACGCACCGCCCCTTCGGCCCCGCGGGTTCCATTCCCGGAATGCAAACATATGTGATCTGACAGGTCCGCGCAGCGGGTGTTCACTTCGCAGCGCACAAAGAAGGAGGCACGACCACATGGCCGTTGAAGCCCGTATCCGTGAACTGGGAACGCGTCACGAGAATGTCGACCGCGCCCTCCAGGAGGAAATGAGGCGACCGGCCGCGGACGATGTTCGGGTCCGCGAGCTGAAGCGACAGAAGCTCAAGCTTAAGGAAGAAATCGAGGGACTGCGGGCCAAGGCCCACTAGCTCTTAGTTCCGGTCATTCACGCGAACGCGGGAACCCAGGCTTTTTCCGCGATTGTCCGGGCGCATGAGCGCCCGTCGATAAAAGCACCTGGGTCCCCGCTTTCGCGGGGATGATCGGGGTTGGTCAGTTTTCGACGCCTTCGTCTTCAGGCGTCGCGTCTTCGTAGGCGTCCGCATCGACGGCGCCGGTTTCGGCCGCCGGGCGAAGGGTGTCGCCCTCGGGCTCGACGATTCCGCGCTGGGCGTCGTCCTTGGCCTTCTTGTCGGCGGCCTTCTTCACCACCGCGTCCAGCTCCAGCTGGGTGGAGAGGCCCAGGGTCACCGGGTCCACCGGCTTGATGTTGGCCGAGTTCCAGTGGGTGCGGTCGCGCACGCTGTCGATGGTGGCCTTGGTGGTGCCGAGCAGCTTGGCGATCTGGCTGTCGGGCACTTCGGGGTGGTTGCGCACGAACCAGGCGATGGCGTCCGGCCGATCCTGGCGGCGCGACACGGGCGTGTAGCGCGGCTGCTTCTTGGTCGGCTTCAGGAGCTCGGCGTGGCGGCTCTTCTGGGCCGTCATGCGGTATTTCGGATCGTTCTGCGCCTTGTCGAGCTCTTCGCGCGACAGCTGGCCGTTGGCGATCGGATCGGCGCCGCGGATGTCGCGCGCCACCTCGCCGTCGGCGATGCCGCGCACTTCCAGCGGGTGCAGGCCGCAGAAGTCGGCGATCTGCTCGAAGGTGAGCGAGGAGTTGTCGACCAGCCAGACGGCGGTCGCCTTGGGCATCAGGATTTCGGTCATCGGCAGGTTCCAGAAACAACGGCGCCCGGCCTTGCGGCCGGGCGGAGGGTTAGTCAGGGGCGTATATAGGCCCCTTTCGCCGCCAAGAACACGCTGTTCAGATTCAGTGCGTCCTTCGAGACGGCCTTCGGCCTCCTCAGGATGACGAGCGCAGCACAAACCCTAGTCATGGTGAGGGCGGCGAAGCCGCGTCTCGAACCACGCAAGGCCTCACGGCTTCAGCATCACCTTGCCGACGTGGGCGCCGCCTTCCAGATAGGCGTGGGCCTGGGCGGCCTCTGCCAGCGCGAACACCTTGTCGATCTGCGGCCTGATCTTGCCCGC
>JADZBR010000030.1 GCA_020852035.1 Caulobacteraceae bacterium | reverse complement strand
TGTCGGCCACCTCGACGGTCGGCACTTATGTCGACGAGGTCGCCTACGCCTATCCCTTCATGCTGACCGGGCCGATCTTCGACCTGGAGCGGGTCGAGGTGCTGAAAGGGCCACAGGGCACGCTCTACGGGCGCAACACCACCGCCGGCCTGATCAACTTCGTCACCAACAAGCCGACCGAGGATTTCTCGGCCGCGGTCGGCGCCGAGTTCGGCAACTACGAGACGCTGAACTTCGAGGGCCATGTGAACGGCCAGATCGCGCCGGGGCTGGCCGGCCGCCTGGCCTTCCGCATGGAGAACAGCGACAAGGGCTGGCAGATCAGCAACAGCCGCGGCGAGCGCCAGGGCGAGGTCGACCGCTGGGCGGTGCGTGGCGCGCTGGCCTTCAACCCGACCGACCGGCTCTCGGTCGACGCCGCCTTCACCTACTGGAACAACCAGTCCGACACCGTGGCCGCCCAGGGCATCGGCTTCACCCCGGCGACCGCGGCGAGCCCGTTCAACGCGCCGGGCCTGGTCGCCTACATCGCCGCCAACGCCCCGACCCGCGCCTCGCAGGCCGACTGGGCGCCGCGCGCGGCCCGCAGCGCCGACATCGGCATCGGCGCGGGCCTCGCCGGCCCGCTGCGCGAGGACAACGACTTCTCGGCCCTGAAGCTGCGGATCGCCTACGCGTTCAGCGACAACCTGCGCCTGATCTCGCTCTCCAGCTTCAACGACCTGAAGCGCCGCGCCCTCTCCGACTGGAGCGGCGCGCCCTATGAGATCCTCCTGCAGCGCACCTATGGCGACATCGAATCCATCGCCGAGGAGCTGCGGCTTGAAGGCTCGACCGAGCGCTCCAACTGGCTGATCGGCGCCTATGTGGCCCGCGACGACATCATCGACGCCAACCGCACCCTGCTGGGCCAGAACGCCAACGTCGGCCTGATCCGCACCGCCGGCCTGCCGCTGCTCGGCACGCCGTTCAACAGCTTCGGCTACACCGCCACCGACCTCGGCCAGGCGTTCCGCACCTATGAGGACCACGGCGACATCGAGACCACCACCTGGAGCGTCTTCGCCAACGCCGACTACCGCGTCTCGGACGCCTTGAAGCTGACCGTTGGCCTGCGCTACACCGAGGACAAGCAGGACTACGTCGGCTGCTCGCGCGACTTCAACGGCAGCATGCTGCCCAACGTCAACGTCGTGAACCGGGCGCTGTTCTTCCAGGCCTATGGCGCGCTGGTGGCCCCGATCGCCCGCGGCGGCTGCGTGACCTTCGACCCGGCGACGCTCTCGTTCGGCGACGTGCGCTCGACCCTCGACGAGGACAACATCGCTTGGCGCGTCGCCGCCGACTGGACGCCGGCCGAGAACGTGCTGGTGTTCGGCTCGATCTCCCGCGGGGCCAAGGCCGGCGCGACACCGATCAACGCCGCCAACATCTCCACCCAGAACGCCCCGGCCCGGCAGGAACTCTTGACCGCCTACGAGGTGGGGGTGAAGGCCGGCCTCTTCGAGCGCCGCGTGCAGGCCAACCTCAGCGCCTTCTACTACGACTACGAAGACAAGCAGCTCAGCGTCTATTTCGCCGACCCGATCTACACCGCCCTGGCCCGCCTGCAGAACGTGCCCAAGGGTGAAGCCTACGGCCTGGACGGCGAGGTCACCTGGCGGGTCAGCCCGGAGCTGACCCTGATCGCCTCCGGCACGGCCCTGCACACCGAGGTGAAGGACTACGTGGGCATCAATTCCGCCGGCCAGCCGGAGGATTTCGACGGCGCGGCCTTCCTCTACAGCCCGAAGTATTCCGGGGCGATCACCGCGCTCTACAGCCGCGACCTGAACGCCGACCTCGGCCTGCAGGCGGCGCTCAACGCCCGCTGGCAGGACGACTCCCATGCCGACCTGGAGGGCGACCCGCGGTTCGTGATCAAGGACTACGCCCTGGTGAACGCCAGCATCGGCATCCACAGCCTGGACGACCGCTGGGAGCTCTCGCTCTGGGGCCGCAACCTCACCGACGAATATTACTGGACCGCCGTCAGCAGCAACGCCAACGTCGTGGTCCGCTTCCCCGGCCAGCCGCGCACCTACGGCGCCTCGCTGACCCTGCGATACTGAGGAGCGCCCTGGCGGGTCAGGCCTCCAGCCGCCCGCCGAACTCCGCGCCGATGTAGCCCAGCACCGCGGCGTGGTGCACCGCCCGCGAGCGGCCGCTGACGCCCAGCCGGCGCGAGGCGTTGGTGATGTGGAAGCGCACTGTCGGCAGCGAAATGCCGACGATCTGGCTGATCTCGGTGTCGGTTTTGCCGGCCGCCGCCCACTTCAGGCACTGGATCTCGCGCCGCGTCAGACGGGTGGCGTCCAGCACCGAGCGCCCCAGGGTCGCTTCGTCGTAGACGCCTACGAACTTCATCGCCAGCGCGTGCAGGTCCGCGGCCTGGGCTGCGAACACGGCCTCGACCTCGAACTCCGGATCGGGCGTCGCCCAGACCACCGCGCCGATCACCCCGCCGGGGCGGTAGGCCGGCGCGACAATCGCCGCGCCGACACCGAAGCTGTCCACCTCGCCCTCGCGCGTCACCGCCGCGATGGCGGCGTTGGGCCGCCAGGAGCCGAACCGCCCGCTCTTGAAATGGAACGGTTCCGAACAGATCCGCGCCACCCGCACGAAGGCGGCCTTCAGGGCGAAGCTCCGGTCTTCCCAGTAGCGCAGCTCCGGATCGAGCCAGCGGAAGGTCGTCTCGGCCATCGGCCGCCCGTCGGCGCCGCGCAGGGGTTCGGGGCTGCCGATGTCGGCCGTGGCGGCGATGAACGGCAGGCCCATCGCCTGGCCGGCGTCCACGACCTGGCGGGCGTAGCCCTCGGCCAACGCCATGAGGCCCTGCGGTCTGGCTTCGTCCGAACTCACGCGGCCGGCCCCCTATCACTTCCAACAGCTTGTTCGCGCCCGGAGCGGTCCGCAAGCTGCGGCGCCGCGCATGGCGAGGCGAAGACAACCGCCGCTCACCCGGCGGAAGGGGAGAGAAAATGCGCGCTTGCCAGCCGGCTGCTCGTGCAGAATCAATCCTGCGCGCACGGGCCTAGGAGAACGGATGGACTTGGAGATCACCCCGTCCGACCTCGCCTTCCGCGACGAGGTGCGGGCTTTCCTGGCCGAACACCTGCCGACGGAGCTGCGTCAGGCGGGAGAGCGGCTGACCAGCGTCTTCTGCGACCCCGCCTACACCCTGCCCTGGCAGCGCATCCTGCACGCCCGGGGCTGGGCGGCGCCGTCCTGGCCCAGGGAATACGGCGGTCCCGGCTGGAGCGACACGCAGCGCTCGATCTTCGCCGCCGAATGCGTGCGCGCCGCCGCCCCGCCGCTGGCCCCGATGGGCCTGCGGATGGTCGGCCCGGCGATCATGGGATTCGGCACGCCCGAACAGAAGGCCGAGCTCTTGCCGCGCATCCTCTCGGGCGAGGACTACTGGTGCCAGGGTTACTCCGAACCCGGTTCCGGCTCCGACCTCGCCTCCCTGCAGCTCAAGGCGGTGAGCGACGGGGGCGACTACATCCTCACCGGCTCGAAGATCTGGACCACCCACGCCCAGTTCGCCAACCGCATGTTCTGCCTGGTCCGCACCAGCGCCGAGGGGCGTCCACAGCAGGGGATCACCTTCCTGCTGCTCGACATGGACACGCCCGGCGTCAGTGTGAAGCCGATCATCACCCTGGCGGGCGAGCATGAGGTGAACCAGGTGTTCTTCGACGAGGCGCGGGTTCCGAAGTCCGGCCGCCTGGGCGAGGAGGACCGCGGCTGGACGGTGGCCAAGTATCTGCTGGAGTTCGAGCGTGGCGGCGGCTCGGCGCCCGGCCTCCACATGGGCCTGACGCGCACCCGCAACATCGCCGACGCCGAAGGGCTGGACGATCCGCACTACCGCCGCCGGCTCGCCGAGACGGAGATCGCGGTCGCCGCCATCGACATCTCCGAGCGTCGCGTGCTCTCGGCCCTGGCCAGCGGCCAGAACCCCGGCGCGGCGTCCTCCATGCTGAAGATCAACGGCACGGAGGCGATGCAGCGTATCGACGAACTGGCCGTCGAGGCCGCGGGCGCCTACGCCTTCGTCGAGCAGAAGGCGGCGCGCGAGCCCGGCTCCAACGTCCCGCCCGTCGGCCCCGACCACAGCCTGACCGCGATGGCGCGCTACCTGAACGACCGCGCCGCCTCGATCTACGGCGGGTCGAACGAAATCCAGCGCGACATCATCGCGCGCCTGGTGCTCGGCCTCTGAGAAAGCTCTGGCTGAGCGGGCGCGCCCGGAGCCTTATCGGCCGGTGAACACCGGCTTGCGCTTTTCGAGGAACGCCCGCCGGGCCTCCTGGCCATCCTCGCTGCCGAAGGCGCGGCGGATGTTGGAGACCTCGTAGCGGAGCTGCTGCTCCATCTCGTTCTCGTAGGACTTGCCGACGCCGCGCTTCAGCAGCCGCAGGGTGATCGGCGACCAGTCGCAGAGCTGGTCGCAATAGGCGGCCAGCCGCGCGTCGAAGCCTGCGTCGTCCACCACCTCGCCGCACAGGCCGAGCGCCACGGCCTCGGCGCCGGTGACCGTGCGGTTCTCCATCATGAAGCGCATGGCCTGCTCGTAGCCGATGGCCTGGGGCAGGGTGATGGTCAGGCCCGCGTCCGGCGAGCCGCCGATGCGGGTGTAGCCGGCCATCAGCCGCGCGCTGGAGGCGATCAGGCGCACGTCGGTGGCCATCGCCAGGCCCAGGCCCGCGCCCACCGCCACGCCGTTGATGCCGCCGACCACCGGCTTGTCGCAACGTCGGCGGATCGAGAGCACGAACTGGCCGACCCAGCCGATGTCGTCCAGTTGGGCGGTCATCTGCGGATAGGGCGAGTAGGGATCGGAGCCGGAGAGGTCGAGGCCGGCACAGAAGGCGTCCCCCGCCCCGGTCAGGGCCACCACCCAGACGTTGTCGTCGGCCGCCGCCGCGTCGATCGCCTCGACCACGCCCCAGGCCAGCGCCTGGCTGAGCGCGTTCTTCTTCTCCGGCCGGTTCAGCCGAATGGTGCGGACGTGGCCCCTGTCGGACACTTCGACGAGCTTGGACATTCCGGTCTTCTCCTATTGCGCGGCGGCTTCGTCGGCCGCCTTCTGCGCCGCCGCCGCGGCGGCCATCATCTTCTCGAACGCCCCGCTGCGGATGAGCTCCAGGCGCTCTTGCAGGCCGCGGTGGAGTTCCACCAGCGTGCGGGCGGCGTGTTCGTTCTTCTGGATCGCCGCCCAGTAGGCGGCGACATTGCGGGCCGCCGGGATCGGATCCTCGACACCGGTTGTCGGCAGCACGTTCTCGATCATGAACAGCGCCGGCGTCAGCGCGCAGTCGGCCATTGTCAGCCGCCCGCAACAGGCGAATCCGTCCTGGCCGATCATCCGGTCGAGCGCCCTGACGTTGCGCACAACCTGGCCGCCTAGCAGTTCGACGATACCTTCGTTGCGGGTCTTCGCGCGGCTCTGCGGCGAGAGCATGAACATGTTGTTCAGGAGATAGACGTCGCCGATCCGGGCGATGGTGCGGATGTGGGCGGTCTCGCGCGGCGTCGCGCCGAGCATCGAGGGCTCCGGATAGATCGCCTCCAGATACTCCGCGATCACCTCGCTCTCGGGCATCATGTCGCCGTCGATATCCAGCACCGGGATGCGGCCGATCGGGAACTGCTCGCGGAACTTCGGGGTGCCGAAGTGCGCCGGGCGCTCCAGCACGATGTCGGTCAGACCCTTGGCGTAGATCTGCATCCGCACGCGGGCCGAATAGGGGCTGAGGTCGCCCGAATAGAGCTTCATCGCCATCGTCTTCTCCTAGATGGAGGGCTCTGTCATCTGCGCCCCCCAAGGCGGGTGATCCCGGCCCGCAAGCGCGACCCGGGATCACACGTCGCAAGAACACCGCGTGCGCGACTTTGGCACCTAGGCCGCGACCGAGACGCGGCGGGCGCTCTTCTCCAGCACCTCCTCGGCCTGGCGCATGACGTTCTTCACCATCTCGGCGACGGTCGGGATGTCGTGGATCAGGCCCTGGGCCTGGCCGACCGTCCAGATGCCGTCGTCGGTGTCGCCCTTGCCCATGACGTTGGTGCGGCCGCGCACGCCGGCGACCAGGTGGCGCACGTCGTCGATGGTCTTGGTCGGGTCCTGCTGGATGCGGACCACCTCTTCGGAGACCGCATTGCGCGCCACCCGGCTGGTGTTGCGCAGCGTGCGGTTGGTCAGCACCGTGTCGCGCTCGGTGTTCTCGACGATCTTCTTCTTCACGTTCTCATGGATGGCGCACTCCTTCGTGGCCATGAAGCGCGTGCCCATGTTCACCCCGTCGGCGCCCAGCGCCAGGGCGGCGGCGAGGCTGCGCCCGTCGGCCATGCCGCCCGAGGCGATCACCGGCACCGGCGCCACCGCGTCCACCGTCGCCGGCAGCAGCACCACCAGGCCGACATCGTCCTCGCCCGGGTGGCCGGCGCACTCGAAACCGTCGATGGAGATCACGTCCACTCCATGCTTCACCGCCGAGACGGAGTGACGGACCGAGGTGCACTTGTGGATCACCTTCACGCCGGCTTCCTTGAAGGCCGGCAGGTGGTCGACCGGCGCGCGGCCGGCGGTCTCGACGATCTTGATGCCGCTCTCGATGATCGCGTGCCGATACTCGTCGTAGGGGAGCGGGTTCAGCGACGGCAGCAGCGTCAGGTTCACCCCGAACGGCTTGTCGGTCAGGTCGCGGCAGCGGTTGATCTCGGCGTAGAGCTCCTCGGCCGAGGTGGAATGGTGCGCGGTGATGAAGCCCAGCGCCCCGGCGTTGGCCACCGCGGCCACCAGCGGCGCATAGCCGACGCCGGTCATGCCGCCCATGACGAGAGGCGTTTCGACACCGAACATTTCGGTGATGCGGGTCTTGATCATGGGCATTCCTCCCCGGTTGCCTGGCACACGTTCTTGAGAGCGGTTTCACCGACTAGCCCGAGCAAGCTAGGGCGCTTCCTTAAGGTCACTCAACGGCAAGGGCGGCGCAATAACGCCGCCGGCGCGCGAACGGCGTCAAGGCGCGCCGGCTGCCTTCGCCGCGTCGAGGGCGGCCGCCAGATCCGCCAGCAGATCCTCGACATGCTCCAGGCCCACCGAAAGCCGGAGCAGGCCGTCGGTGATCCCGGCGGCGACCTGCGCGGGCCGGGCCATGCCCGCATGGGTCATGGTCTGCGGGTGGGCGACGAGGCTTTCGACGCCGCCCAGGCTTTCGGCCAGGGTGAAAACGCGCAAGGCGTCGGCGAAGCGGCGGACCGCCTCCAGCCCACCCGAAAGTTCAAAGCTCAGCATGGCGCCAAAGCCCCGCTGCTGGCGGCTGGCCAGGGCGTGGTTCGGGTGGCTGGGCAGGCCGGGATAGTGCACGGCCGTCGCCATCGGGTGCGCCTCGAGAAACTCGGCGATCGCCATCGCCGACAGCTGCTGGCGCTCCACCCGTGCGAACAGCGTCCGCACCCCGCGCAAGGTCATGTAGGCGTCGAACGGCGAGCCGACCGCGCCGACCGTGCCCGCCCAGCTGGCGAGGGTGTCCAGATCGGCCCGATCGGCCGCGACCACCGCCCCGCCCACCACGTCGGAATGGCCGTTGATGAACTTGGTGGTCGAGTGGACGACGAAATCCGCGCCCAGCGCCAGCGGCTGCTGAAGGGCGGGCGACAGGAAGGTGTTGTCGACGGCGACCTGCGCGCCGGCGGCCTTGGCCCGCGAGGCCAGGTCGGCGATGTCGATCACCCGCATCAGGGGGTTGCTGGGGGATTCGATCAGCAGCAGGCGCGGACGCTCGGCGAGAGCCCGTTCGACGGCCGGGCGTTCGCCCTGATCGATCAGGGCGAGCCGGAACTGCCGCCGCGCCGCCCGCGCGCCCAGCAGCCGCAGGGTTCCCCAATAGGCGTCGTGGGGGGCGACGACGAGGTCTTCGGGCCCCAACAGCGACAGGACCAGGTCGATGGCCGCCATGCCGCTGGACGTGATCACGGCGCCGGCGCCGCCCTCCAGCTGCGCCAGCGCCCGCCCCAGCAGGTCGCGCGACGGGTTGCCGGCCCGGCTGTAGGCGTAGGGGCCTTCCCGCTCGACCGCCTCGAAGGCGAAGGTGGTGCTGAGGTGCAGCGGCGGCGCGATGGCGCCGAAGGCGGCGTCTTCGCCAATGCCGGTCAGCACGGCGGTGGTTTCCGGCGTCAGGCGCGCCGGGCGGGGAATGGGCTTACGCATCGCGCGCCCTTCCGGATGGCGCGCGCGGCCAGTCCGGCGTGCGGATCTTCACCGGCGCGCCCGCCAGGGTCCCCGAGAGGTGCTGCAGGAAGCTGGCGATGCCGGCCGCGCCCTGCATGTAGCCGGTCTGGGCCTGAAGGAAGTCCGGCCGGTCGCGATGCTCGGCGTGACGCCAGCGGCGGCGGCCGTCTTCGACCTCCCCGGCCTCCAGGATCGCGTCTGCGCAGCGGCGGGCGAGGGTGGCGTATTCAGCCCGTCCGGTGCGTTCGGCCGCCAGCAGGGCGAATTCGCCGATGCCGGCGTCGCCGCAGCACTGGCCATAGTTGTTCCAGAAGCCGGCCGAGCGCGCCTCCGGCGCCCCGATCTCCTCGATCCCGGCCATCAGGCGATGCAGGTCCTCCTCCCAACGCGGCTCGCTGGTCAGGTCCGCCAGTTCGACCAGCAGGCGGCCCGTGCCCGCCGGGCCGTGGCAGGCGCTGAGATAGAAGATGGGCCGGCGCGTATCCTCGTTGTGGCAGACCAGGCAGCCGCGCTCGCCGGTGGCGTGGGCGCGGCTCATCGTATAGCGGGCCGCCTCCCGGGCGGCGTCGAGCCAGCGGGCCTCGCCGGTCTCGCGATAGAGCTGCGCCAGGGCGAAGCCGACGCCGGCCCCGCCGTGGGCGAAATTGGGCGCCGTGAACTGGAACGGCATGTCGGCCATCATCCGCCAGCGCAGGCCGTCCGGCGTCTCTTCGGCGACCTCGAGCAGCCGTTCTGCGGCCGCCAGCGCCAGCGGCAAGGCGCGGGGGTCCAGCCCCTCGCGATGCGCATGGACCAGGTTCAGGATCACGCCGGCCGAGCCCACCGACTGGTCGTAGATCTCTCGCTCGTCGGAAAAGCCGGTGATGTCGGCGAAGGGCGCCGGCTCCACCCAGCCGACCCCGGCGCCAAGCGGGCGGGCCGCCGCCTCCACCCGGTCCAGGCAGGCGATCGCGCCCCGCCGATAGCGATCCTCCCCGGTGGCCCTGGCCAGTTCGCCGAGCACGAACAGGTAGCTGGCCCAGCCGCGCGACACATTGACCGACAGCTCGGGGCCGGTGGCCAGATAGGCCAGGATGTCGTCTCCCGCCGCCGTCGCCTTGGCCAGCAGCGAGACGTCAGCCGAGCCCGCGTGCAGCTCCAGCAACAGCAACACCACGCCGGCGGCGCCGTCATAGAAGGCGTGACCCGGCCGGGCCTTCACATGGTCGTGCCGGCGCCAGATCGCGCCGTCCCGCTGGGATTCGATGAAGTTCAGCGCCTCGCGCGCGGCGTCTGCGTACCGATCCATTGTCATCCCCATCCTGCCGCTTCAATCGCCGACGGCAGACAGCCGCCGTCAGGCGCCTGACCCTAAGATTGAACTCCGATCGAAGGTCAAGGCGAATACCCCCGCCTCCCGGCAGGTCGTGGCCAACGGTGTGGAGAGCAGCCGGCTGGGCGCTGGCGGCCTTCGACGGCCCCTGTCTTCATCTACAATTTCTTCGGGCTGCAGGGGCAGACGCTGCGGTTGCACGGTGACAGGCCGCTCAAAGCCGCCGCGACGTCGGCACGCCCGTCGTCGAGGACTACAGCGTCTCCTTGCCTTTCACCGGATGCGTCGAGCGCCTCGATGTGAAGGTGGTTCCACCTTCCGCAGAGCGCCAATGGCCGAGCAGCCTGCGCTGACCGGCGGCCTCTCTCACGGACGGCGCTCGCCGGCCTGGGCGGAGCGGTCCGCGGGGCCGGCGTCCTTTGTTCTCCTGGACGCTGCAATGGAAGCGTCAAGCAGATCCTGCCCGCCCAGGCTCGAACCGGCCGGCGCCGCCAGGCCGAGCGCGCATTCCGGAGGGACGGCCTCGGGACCCTGGCCTGGCGGCAGGGGCGGGGTGAAATAGCCAAGCGCGTAGCTGCCCATCGCATACCCCAGCAGGGCCTGCAGATCGGGCTCGAGCGCGCGCGCCAGCTCCGGCGGGCATGACAGGTACTGGTTCTCTTCCTGCCTCAACCAGCCCAGGGAATAGGTGATGTTGAGCCCCCAGCGGTCCTCGCTGCTGACATTCGCGCCGCCGCTGTGGAAGACCGATCCGGTATAGATCAGGACCGACCCGCGCCGCATCTCGGCCTGGCAGATTTCGTGCGCCGCCGCCACGCGGTCGTCGGGCCATTCGGTGGAGCCGGGCGCCACTTGGGTGGCGCCGTTCTCCGCCGTGAAATCGGTCAGGGCCCAGATGGTGTTGAGCTGCGGTTCGAGATGCGAAAGACCGCGCCCCCAGGCCCAGCGGTCCCGGTGAATCTGCTGCGCCGCCTGACCCGGCATGATCCGGATGAGCTGGGTCAGATGAAGCTGGTAGCGCATGCAATTGGGCTTCAACACCGCCTCGCACAGGGCATGGATGCGAGGATCCATCACCAGTGCGCGGGTCAGCGGTGATCGCGCGACCAACGCTCCCGTTCGGGTCGTGCGGCTCCCGGAGAAGGCGTCGGCGCCAGGGGGCGTGGCCTCGACATAGGGGCGGAGTTCCTCGACCAGCCGGTCGACCGCCGAGGCCGAGATGGCGTCGTCGATGACGACCGCCCCGTCGCGCACGAGCGCGGCGTGCACATCGGTCGCCGCCGCGTCGGCACGGAAGTGAACAAGCGCCGCCTGACCCACAGGGCATCTCCGTCGACAAGCCGTCCGCCGCCGATGTTCGGCGCTCGCTCAATTTATGTCAACCGACAAGAGTTGACGCCGCCTGCTCCCCTTCACGGCCTGGCGAGACTGACGACGCAGGGACGCATCGAGCCCGCGATCGTCGCCATCGACGGCCCGGCCGTCGGCGTCGGGCGACAATCACCCCGGCGAGGGAGCCTGGGCTGCAACGGCCCCGGTCGCCAGCGCCTTGCTGTCGCCTGGCTTCATCGCCTTGACGTAGGCGACGAAGCACTGCGCGGCGATCGTCTGCATCTGCGGCATCGATGCGCGCCAGGATTTCCCATAGCCGGCGAACACGGTCGTGCCTTCCAGCGCGGCGATGATGAACGCGGTGACCACGCCTCGCTCGTCCGCGGGCAGATCGGGGTTCACGTCCCGCACCAGCCTGTCGAAGTGGACATGCTCGCGGCCATACAACTCCTCGAGGCGTTCCTTCACGATCGGATCGTGGTTCGAGAGCGCCCACAGTTCAGGAAAGATATGGGTCGTCTGCCTGGTCGTGATGTCATCCAGAATGAAGGCGATCAGGTTGGTGAGCTTGCGCTCGGGATCGTCGCCGCCTCGCTTGACGGCCTCTTCGATCGAGGCTTCGTAGCTGCCGGCCACCGCTTCCAGCAGCGCCCTGACGAGGTCGTCCTTCGACTTGAAGTAGTAGCTGATGTTGCCGGCCTTGAGCCCGCAGTCCTTGGCGATGCCGCGCAGGGTCAGAGCCCTGTATCCCTGGTCGACCAGCACCGACAGAGCGGCCTTGAGGATGAGTTCGAACCCCTCCTGTCCGCGCGCATAGCCGCCCTCGCGGGGAACGAACTTGAGGTTCGGATAATGGGCTTCGGGCACTCTTGGCCTTTCGTGACTGATGCGGCGGAAAGAATGCCAGTCCAGCGCCGCAACCGGAACAGCCGAGGCCGTCACCCGACATCACGGCATCGCAGGGGATCCAACGGCTCGGTGACCCGCGGACGCGGCGCTGCAAATCCTGGATGCGCCGCGAACCGGAATCGTCAGGGCGATACCCAGGCGGACCAAACAAAGTTTGTCATCTGTCAAAATATCTGATCCTCTGGGCGCGTGGAGCAAGGCCGCGCGCCCGAGGGAGGAAGCCATGACCGATCACGAGGAAATCCGGGGCGCGCATCCGTCGCGGCGCGCGGCCCTGGGCCTGGGCGCCGGGCTGGCGAGCCTCGCCGCGGCGCCTCCGAAAGCCGCCGCCGCGAACGGCGGGGCGGATGTCATCGTCGTCGGCGCGGGCTTCGCCGGGCTCACCGCGGCCCGCGACCTGCGCGGGGCCGGCCACAGCGTCGTCGTCCTGGAAGCCGACGACCGGGTCGGCGGGCGAACCAAGCCAGGCCGGATCTCCGGCGAGGTGGTCGATCTGGGCGGGCAATGGGTCGGGCCCTCCCAGACGCGACTGCTCGCCCTGGCCGGCGCCTATGGGGTCGCCACCTATCCGCAGTTCGCCACAGGCGTGAGCATCGCCGACCTCGCCGGACGACGGGCCGACTTCGAAGGCGAGGTTCCGGCCCTCGAACCCGCCGCCATGACCGAGTTCGCCGAGGTGATGGGCCAGATCGAGGCGCTGGCGGCGAAGATCCCGGGCACGCGACCGTGGACCTTCGAGGCGGCCGGGGAGCTTGACTCCCAGACCATCGAGACCTGGATCGTCGCGAACGCGAAGACGCCGGCCGTGCGCTCGGCGATGCGCGTCCTGACCCGGGCGCTGCTCTCCGCCGAGCCCAGCCAGGTGTCGATGCTGGCCCTCGCCACCTATGCGGCGACGGCGGGCGGCTTCGGCCCTCTGATCTCGACGCGGGGCGGCGCACAGGACTCCATGTTCGAGGGCGGCGCCTGGAGTCTGGCGGCCAGGATGGCGGCCGACCTCGGGCCTGCCGTGGTCCTGAACGCCCCGGTGCAATCGATCCGCCAGGACGACGCCGGCGTGACGGTCGCGACGCCGGCCGGCGAGTGGCGCGCCCGCTACGTCGTCGTCACCGCGCCGCCGACGCTCGCCGGCCGTATCCAGTACGATCCGCCGATGCCCGCCGCCCGGGATGGCCTGACCCAGCGAATGCCGATGGGCTGCGTCATCAAGGTGCATGTCGCCTACGACAAGCCCTTCTGGCGCGACCGCGGCCTGACCGGTCTGGTGCTCTCCGACCGCACCGAGTTCGGCCCCTGGTTCGACCATTCGCCGCGCCAGGGTCCCGGCGGCGGCCTTGTCGGGTTCTTCGACGGCGGGCCGGCCCAGCGGTGGGCGGATCGTTCGCCGGCCGATCGCCGCGCCCAGGTGCTGAGCGACATCGCACTCTACTTCGGCGACGAGGCGCTGAAGCCGGTCGACTACATCGAAGAGGTCTGGACCCGCGCGGCCACGCATCGCGGCGGCTACGTCTCCGCGCCCGGTCCCGGCGTCATCACCGCCTTCGGAGCCGCGCTCTACGAACCCGTCGGCCGCATCCACTGGGCCGGGACCGAGACCGCCGACGTCTGGGTCGGTTACATCGACGGGGCCGTCCGCTCCGGAGAGCGCGTCGCCGAAGAGATCGCAAAGCGCCTCTGACAGCTTTCCCGCCAGGCCCTTCGGGCGGCGACCGCCCGGAGCGTGACAGCCGCAAATGGATGCGGGTCGCGGCGGCGGTCACGCTCTAAGCTCCTGAAGATGGACCCTTTTTGGTCCGACTCAGGCGAGTCCGCCTGAACCGGAAAAGGCCAGGTTCGAGGCGCTCTCAATTGGTGGTCCGCACGGGCACGCCGTTGATTTCGACGTCGAACTCCTTGGCTGTGGGCCAACGCGGCGCGCCGAGCCCGTCGCTCCAGGTCTTCCATTCCCGGTTCAGCCGCGCGACGACCTCGGGATACTGGGCTGAGACGTCCTTCTTCTCGGGCTCGTCGCTCGCGAGGTTGAACAGCATGGTCACCGTCTCGCCCTTCGGGTTGGCGTTGACCAGCAGCTTCCAGTCGCCGTCCCGGATCGCGTAGGACGGAAGCGACCGCCAGTAGAGCCGCTCGTGCGGGGGACCTTTGTCGACGCCCTGGATGTAGGGCAGCAGGTTGCGCCCGTCCGCAGGCCGATCGGGATCGCCCGCTCCGCCCGCCGCCGCCACGGCCGTCGGGAAAATGTCCAGGGTGCTGACCGCGTTCCGGTAGGTCTGGCCGTCGCGGATTCTGCCCGGCCAGGCCATCATGTAAGGCACGCGAACGCCCCCTTCGGTGAGGTAGCGCTTCCAGGCGTTGAGCGGATCGTTCGAGCAGACCTCCCGGATATAGTCGGGGCAGCCGTTGTCGCTGACGAAGACGATCAGCGTGTCCTTGGTCAGGCCGCGCCTGGCGAGTTGCGCGCGAATCCGTCCGACCCCGAGGTCGAGCTCGTTGATCACGGCGCGGTAGAGCCGCACGTCCGGATCCTGCACCTCGGCCACCTTCGCCAGCTGCGCCTGCGTCGCCTGCAACGGCACGTGCGGCGCGGTGTAGGTCATCATCAGGAAGAAGGGCCGGTCCTTGTTCCGGTCGATGAAGCGCAGCGCGTGGTCGGTGAAGGCGGTCGTGGAATAGTCCGGCATGTCCACGGGCCGGCCGTTCTCCTGGTACTGGTTGGCGGGCGTCGTGGCGTAGAACCGGGGTTGCAGCGCCGGCGGGGGACTGGACACGATATCGGCCCGTGTCCCGGCGGCGTAGGGCGCCTGCCCGCCCAGGATTCCGAAGAACTCGTCGAAGCCCATTTGCTGCGGCTGCCTCTCGGGCGCCATTCCCAGATGCCATTTCCCGAAGAGCGCCGTCCGGTAGCCCGCCGCGCGCAACGCGCGCGCCAGGGTCGGCTGGGCGGCGTCGATTCCGTCGCGCACATTGTCATAGAGCTGGTATTCGTGGCCGAAGCGCTGCTGGTAGCGCCCGGTCAGCAATCCCGCGCGCGATGGGCTGCACAGCGCCGCCGTCGCATAGCCCTGGGTGAAGCGCACGCCGTCGCGTGCAAGGCGGTCGATGTTCGGCGTCCTGTAGGGAGACCCGTAGCTCGACAGGTCGCCATAGCCCAGATCGTCCGCCACGATGACGATGATGTTGGGCCGCTTGGCCGGCTTCGCGGCGGCGGGGCCGGCGCCCGCCGCGAGCGTCATGGCCAGCCCGCAGGCGGCGGCCAGTCGGGCAAGGCGGCCGTGCGGGCGCTTCAGGGACATGGTCGTGCTCCTTGGGAAAAGCTTCGAATGCGCGCCGGTGCGGAGACTCGCCGCAGATCGTGGTCCTGAGGCATGGCGCGATCAGCCGGGGTCGCGCGCGCCTTCCATGTGGCGCGCGGCCTGGACGGCGATGTCGATGATCTGCCGCGCGAGCGGCGACTGCAGGTATTCGGGCATGACGAGCGCAATGCCGCGGCGCTCGCGCACCGCGCCATACCGAAGCGAGACGATGCGTTCCTCCCGAACGTCGCGCTCGAACAACGGCGCCGGGCCGAAGCCGATCGCCCGCCCGTCCGCGACCACCCGGCGCAAAAGGCCGTAGTCGCCGGTCTGCAACGCCCGCAGATGCCCATTCTGGGTTTCGGTCAAGGAGACCGGGAACGACTCCCGCAACGTGCGCGAGATGGACAGCGACGCGATCGGATAGGCGAGCACGTCCTCGGCCGTCAGGTCGCGCCCCAGCGCCACGATCGGGTGATCAGGGTGGGCGTGAAAGCGCGTCTCGTAGGCGAACAGCGAAAAGGCCCTGGCCTCGTGATCGTGGCGGAGGGTCTCGGAGGTCAGGATGTCCGAAGACGCGAAGGCGATGTCGAGCTGGCGCGCCACCAGCTTCTGCGCGAGCGCCTCGGCCGGATCGAGCGAGACCTGCACGCGCAGGTTCGGAAAGCGCCGGGACACCTCGAGATAGACGTCGTCCAGGATCGTGGCGCGGGCGAGGGGCGCGGCCCCGATACGCAGGCGCCCGGCTTCGCCCCGCGCCATCTGCAGGACCTCCATCGCGACGGCGTCCATGCGTTCGAGCGCGGGAGCGACGCGCGAGACGATGTACTCGGCGTAGGTGGTCGGCGTCGCGCCATTGGGGCCGCGCTCGAAAAGGGTGATCCCAAGCTGATCCTCGACCCGGGCGAGACTCCGGCTGAGCGTGGGCTGGGAGATCTTCAGGGCGCGCGCGGCGGCGCCGAGGCTCTTGCGTCTCCAGATTTCAAGTATCTGCCGCGCATGCCGGACATCCATACGGTTTGGGTAAGCGTTGCAATGGCGGGCCACAAGGCTCGACCCTCTATCCGACTGGCTCAAGGGTCGCCCCTTTCAGGTCCTGAAGGCATGGCGGACGGCCTCTTGGCGAAGCCGTCCGCTCGCGCCGACGCACCGCGGGCGGATGGGTCGCCCGGCCATGCGTCGCGGGAGACTAGAATCGCGCCCGCGCCTCGATCGCGACCTGGCGCGGGTCGTTAAGCGTGCATCGCAAGGCCGTCGCGCCGGTCACGGGATTGTTCAGACCGAAGGCGGCGTTGCTGGGCTGGTTGAAGATGTTGGTGCAGTACGCCTTGTCGGTGAGGTTCTGGCCGCTCAGCGCGAGTTCCCACTTCTGCATCGGGCCGCGCAGGGCGATGCGGCCGCCGAGCGTGCTGTAGCCGCCCTGGGTGGCGTCCGGATTGTTGTCGCCCGCCGTGCCGAGATTGGCGCGGCTGGTGAAGCCGAGGTCCGCGCGGACCAGCCACGACATCCCGTTGGGAAGGTCGCCGACATACTGCGCCGACGCCGCGCCCTGCCATTTCGGCGAGAACGGCAGCCGCTGGCCGGTGAGGTCCTGCACGCCGCCCAGCCCGGGCAGCCCGGGCGCGCCGCGGAAATCGAGGTACTGGGAGTCCAGGTAGGTCCCCGAGAGCGTCAGGGTGAGCGGCGGGATCGGCCGGGCCACCGTTTCGATCTCCACGCCCTGCTGGCGGGCCTTGCCGTTGTTGCGGGTCCGGAACTGCAGGCCGTCGTAGCTGCGGAACTGCAGGTCGTCGATCTCGGTCCGGAAGAGCGTGGCGTTGGCCACCACGCGGCGATCGAAGAGCTGCGACTTCACCCCCAGTTCCCAGTTCTCGACCGTCTCCGCCCTGAAGGTCCGCCCCAGGGCGTTGGAGGGCGAGCCGGTCGCCGGCGCGGAGTCGAAGCCGCCCGATTTGAAGCCAGTCGAGTAGCTGGCGAAGATCATGGTGTCGTCGTTCGGCCGGTAGGCGCCGTTCACCCGCCAGGTGATCTTGTCCTCCTTGAGCGCCATGTCGGTCGTTTCCGTCGCCTGAGCGGCGGCCGGATTGCGCGTCAGCGCTTCGAAATGGGCGCTCTTCTTGTCCTCGGAATAGCGGATCCCCCCGGTGACGCTGAACTGCTCGGTCAGCTTGAACGTGCCCTGGGCGTAGGCCGCGATGGACTCCGTATCCTGGGTGAACCGGTACTCGGACGCCCCCTCGCGGGGGTTATTGCGGCACTGGTTGAGCCGCGCCGCCGTCCCCGTGTTGCGGATGAACACCTCGCAGAACTCCACCGGCAGGTCGACGTTCTGGCCGATGTCGTAGGCCTCCTCGTAGTAGAAGGCGCCCGCGACGAAATTGAACCGTCCGCCGAGCAGCGTGTCCGGGGAGAGCAGCTGCAGTTCCTGCGAGTGGTTCTGGCTGTCGGCGAAGGTGGTGCGGCGCTGGAGCTCCAGCGGGAGGTTCCCGTTGGAGGCCTGGTACTGGACATTCTTCCAGTCTCGATAGCCGCTGATCAGCTTGAGCTGATATCCGCCCGCCATGTCCCAGGTCAGGTCGCTGGCGACCCCCGACTGATAGTCCTTGAGGTCCCCCTCGGTGGATTGGCGCACCCTTCGCGAATAGGTGTCGGACGTGTAGGGCGTCAGCCCGACCAGCGGGCCCGCGCCGTCCGGATCGAGCCTCGTCTGCCAGTTCGCCAGGGTCTGCGGGGTGACGGTGTCGGCGACCACCGAGATCGTGTTGTAGCCGTCGCCGCTGAGGTTCTGGTAGTCGCCCCGCAGGCTCCAGGTCACATTGGGCGTGATCTCCCATTCCACGGCCACGCGGGCGGAGACGCCGTCGTTGCGGCCCATGCGCTTGCCGGTGAGGTCGTTGCGGCCGAAGCCGTCGCCCTCGTAGCCCAGCAGCGAGATGCGGGTCCTCAGGGTATCGGTGATCGGCAGGTCGCCGGCCGCCGTGACGCGGCGCACGCCGTAGGTTCCGATCGTCGCGGTGGCCTCGCCGGAAAG
Source organism: Caulobacteraceae bacterium (assembly GCA_020852035.1). Classification (GTDB taxonomy): domain Bacteria; phylum Pseudomonadota; class Alphaproteobacteria; order Caulobacterales; family Caulobacteraceae; genus Phenylobacterium. The sequence goes on along the minus strand of JADZBR010000030.1, from coordinate 394 downwards.
CACGCCGCCCGGCGCCCGGGTGCGGATCAGCACCGCGCCCATCGAGGCGTTGCGTCCGAACAGGGTGCCCTGCGGGCCGCGGAGCACTTCCACCGAGTCGATGTCGTTGAGCCCCGCGAGCATGGAGCCGATGCGCGGGACGTAGACGCCGTCCACGAAGGTCGCGACGCTCGGCTCGACCGCCGTGTTGCCGTTGGTGCCGACGCCGCGCAGCATGATGCGCGTGTTGCTGGTGTTGGAGGAAGTCGCCAGGTAGAGGCTCGGCGTGATCCGGCGCAGGTCGCGGATATCCTGCACCCCGGCGGCTTCCAGCGTTTTGCCGCTGAAGGCCGTCACCGAGATCGGGACGTCCTGGACGTTCTCGGCCCGCTTCTGCGCCGTGACGACGACTTCC
>JADZBR010000029.1 GCA_020852035.1 Caulobacteraceae bacterium | reverse complement strand
CGCCGCCGGGCTGAGGATCACCTGGTAGAGGACGATGTTCATCCCCAGCCCGCCGATCACCCCGAAGAAGTAGCGGTAGGACAACAGGTTGGTGCGCTGGTGATAGTCGGCGGTCAGCTCCGGCGCGAGGGCCGAGCTGGGGATCTCGTAGAGGCTGATGCTGAACCGCAGCAGGATCAGCATGCCCAGGAGGTAGGCCCCCGCCACCTCCGGCGACCATTCGGTCGGCGAGCTCCAGAAGGCGATCATCACCGCCGCCACCAGCGGCGCGGAGACGTACATCAGGGGGTGCCGGCGCCCCCAGCGGCTGCGCAGGTTGTCCGACCAGCGGCCGATCGCCGGATCGATGAAGGCGTCGAGGATCAGCGTCAGCATGATCGCCGTCCCGACCCAGATCGCCGGGATGCCGATCACCCGGTTGAGGTAGGGCTGCAACAGGGCCGGGGCGAGGCCGAGGGTGGCGACCCCGAAGGCCACCGAGCCGAAGCCGTAGGCGATCTTGGTGCCGAAGGTGAGCCGGGGCGCGGCCGAGTCGGGCGTGGTCATCGCATCCACTCTGTCAGACCGGACGGACAACGCCAGCGGCGTGTTGCTCCTGCGGCGAAGTGGGCTCGTTCTCCCCGGCCAGGGCGGCCGCCTGCTTCAGCTCCTCCAGGTGCGCCACGTGCTTGGCCCGGTCGATGGTGTAGTAGTTGAGGGCGACGATCGACAGCGCCCGGAAGCCCAGGTTCACCGGCAGGTAGATCATCACCAGGAGAGTGAGGATGTCGCGGTCGACGGTCCCCGGCTGAGCCTTCTCGGGAAAGGCCGCCCACATCAGGATCAGGCCAGAGAGGAAGACGCCGACGCTGGTCACCGACTTCTGGATGATGTTGTCGGCGGAGAGCAGCAGACCCTCGGAGCGGCGGCCGGTCTTGACCTGCACCTCCTCGACGATGTCGGCGACCATCGAGGAGACGATGATGAAGCCCATGATCCCCAAAAGGCCGGCGACGAAGCCGTCGGCGATCAGGATCAGCAGCAGCGGCAGCGAGCCGTTCGGCGGCATGATCCCCATGAGCCCGCCGGCCAGCGGCGCCGAGGAGATCAAGAGCGAGGTCCAGAACAGCGCCAGCACCGCCCGCTTCTTGCCCCAGCGCATCGCCACCCGCGGCGCCAGCGCCACGGCGAACACCGTCGCCACCATGCCCGAGAGCACCAGCCAGGAGACCTGCTGGGAGGGAATCTCCCAATAGTAGGCGTTGATGTAGAGCCCCAGGCCGCTGCCGAGGCCGCCGGCGACGGCCGAGAGCACGCCGGAGGCCAGCACCACGGCGAAGTTGCGGTTGGAGAGGGTCTGGATCACCTCGCGCGCCAGTTCGCCCATGCGGATGCGCCGGGCCGGCGGCTGCGACAGGTAGGGGATCTGCCCGTGGGTGCCGGCCGTGGAGACCAGCATCGAGGCCAGCATCACCGCGGCGGCGACCCAGGCGTATTGCGCATAGCCCTCGCGGTCGAGAAGCCCGAGCGGGTTGCTGGCGTCCTTCCTGAGGAAGACCGAATAGGCCATCACCGTCATCAGCGCGCCGCCGGCGATGCCGAAGAAGTAGCGGTAGGCCAGAAGGCCGGTGCGCGCGTCGTAGTCGGGGGCCAGTTCCGGGGCCAGCGCCGCCGAGGGGATCTCGTAGAACGAGATCAGCACCCGCAGCGAGACCAGGCAGGCGATCAGATAGGCGAACAGCGCCGGGTCCGACCAGCCGTGCGGCGGAGTCCACAGCATGACGAACACCACCGCCACCGGCAGGGCGCAGGCGTACATGAAGGGGTGGCGGCGTCCCCAACGGGAGCGGAAGGTGTCCGACCACTGGCCGATCGCCGGGTCGATCACCGCGTCCAGCACGATGGTGACGGCGATCGCTCCCGACACCCAGGCGGCCGGCAGGCCGACCACCTGGTTGAAGAACAGCATCAGCAGCGAGGAAAGCGCCTGGCCCTTCACGCCGAAGGCGACCGAGCCCAGCCCGTACATCACCTTCGTCCCGCGTGTCAGCGGCGGCCGCACCTGCGCCATGCGCCTTCTCCCCGGCGTCCGGCCTTTTTAGAAGAACCGGTACGCGGCGCGCACTATGGGAGAGACGGCGCGCTTTCGCCAGCCCCTTTTCGCTCCGCCGCGTCGTCCATCGCGGCGAGCTTGGCGAGGTTGTCCTCGTGGATCTTCTTGTCAATCCTGTAGAGGAACAGGCAGAGGATCGCGACGGCGTAGAAGCTGCAGATCACCGGCACATAGACCAGCGCCAGATTGCGCAGCACCTCCGGATCCACCGCCCCGCGCTGGGCCTTCTCGGGGAAGGCCACCAGGCTCAGCACCACGCCGGAGACGAACACCCCGACGCCGGAGACGATCTTCTTGAAGAGGTTGTCGGCGCTCATCAGGAGGCCCTCGGAGCGGCGGCCGGTCTTCACCTGGCTGTCCTCCACCACGTCGGCCATCATCGAGGAGAGCATCACCCCGGTCATCACCGCCATCGCCCCGTTGAGCACCACGTCGACGAAGAGGATCGCGAACAAGAGGTCCGAGCCGTTCGGCGGCATCAGGTGCAAGAGCCGCAGGACGATCGGCGCCACCAGCGCCACCACCGCCCCGGCGAACATGGTGATCGCCGCCTTCTTCTTGCCGAGCGCCTTGGCCACCTTCGAGGCCAGCGAGGCGCCGATCACGCTGGCGATGATCGCCGCGATGGTCATCACCGCCAGCTGCGACTGCTTCAGCTCCCAGAAGTAGAGGCTGAAATAGAGCTCCAGGGCGTCTTTGATGCCCAGCGAGATCGACATGAACATGCCCGAGATGGTCAGCACCACGAAGGAACGGTTGTTCAGGGTCGCGGCCACTTCCCGGGCCATCGCGCCGACGGTGATCTTCCGCGCCGGCGGCGCCGAGAGGTAGGGGATGCGCCGGTGGGTGCCGGCCGAGGAGATCAGGATGAAGCTGAAGATCACCAGCGCCGCGACGATCGAGTAGCCGAAGTAGCCCTCGCGCGCGAGCACCCCGCCCGAGCCGTCGGCGTTCTCCTTCAGCAGCACGTCGTAGGCCAGGTAGGTCATCGCCGCCCCGCCCACCACGCCGCAGAGCGAGCGCAGCGCGATGATGCTGGTGCGTTCGTCATAGTTGCGGGTGAGCTCGGCCAGCAACGCCGAGGACGGCAGCTCGAAGAAGGTGTCGAACAGCCGCACGGTGAGCAGGAAGAACAGCATGTAGGCGAAGATCGCCTCGGTCGGCCAGCCGGCCGGCGGGTTCCAGATCGCGAAGAAGGCCAGCGAGACCGGCAGGGCCGCGGCGTACATGAAGGGGTGGCGCCGCCCCAGCCGGGAGCGGAAGTTGTCGGAGACCTGGCCGACGGTCGGGTCGACGAAGGCGTCGAAGATCAGGGCGATCATGATCGCCGTGGCCACCATCTGCGGCGGCAGGCCGATCACCTGATTGTAGAAGATCAAAAGGAAGGTCGAGAGCCCGCGCTGCTTGATGACGTTGGCCACCGAGCCCGAGGCGTAGAGCACCTTGGTCAGCAGGGTGAGCGGCGGCGGCGAGCCGACGGGCGGGGCAATGGCGGCGGCGGTCATTCAAAAGTCCTTAAAAACAAAGCGGTTCATCAAAATGCGGGTGGGTGCGTCCGGCGTGCTCGAAATGCTCACGCTTGCGAGGGGCGCAGGGTGGAGGGGCTGGGGGCGGGCTGACCGGCAAGCCCGCCGGCCTCGGCCACCGGGGCCTCGCCCTCCTGCTCGGCGTCGCCGACGCGGGCGGCGCGTTCGCGCAGGGTGGCCAGGTTCTGGTCGTGCTTCTCCTTGCTGACCCGAAGGAAGAACAGCCCGACGATGCCCATCCCGTAGAGGAAGACGGCCAGCGGCAGATAGGCCCAGGCCATGGCGTCGAGCACCGCCGGATCGACGGCGCCGCGCTTGGCGCCCTGCGGGAAGTTGACCCAGGTCAGCATCAGGCCGGCGACGAAGACGCCGACGCCGGAGACCATTTTCTTGAACAGGTTGTCGGCGCTCATCAGCAGGCCCTCGGAGCGACGGCCGGTCTTGACCTCCGAGTCCTCCACCACGTCGGCGATCATCGAGGCCAGCAGGATGCCGGTGCAGATCGCCAGGGCGCCGTTGATGATGGTCTCCACGAACAGCAGCACGAAGAGCGCCGTCGTGCCGTTCTCCGGGGCCAGGCCCATCATCCGCAGCACGATCGGCGTGATGCCGACCGCCAGGGCGCTGGTGTAGGCGATGATCGCCCCGCGCTGCTTGCCGAGCCTGGCGCCGAGGATCGGGGCCAGGGAGACACCGGCCACGCTGGCCACCACGCCGGCCACCACCAGCACCGAGAGCTGCGCCTGGGTGAGGCCCCAGTAGTAGAGGTTGAAGTAGAGTTCGACGGCGTTCTTCATCCCGCCGGCGATGGCGGTGAACATGCCCGCGCCGGTCAGCACGATGAAGCTGCGGTTGTTGAGGGTGGAGAACATCTCCTTGAACATCACCCCGGGGCTCAGCTTGCGTTCCGGCGGGGGCCGCAGCCACGGGATGAACCGGTGGGTCGAGGCGGTGGAGATCAGGATCGAGACGAAGATCAGGACCGCCGCGGTCAGGGCGTAGGCGAAGTAGCCGTCGCGGGCGGTGATGCCGCCGGTGCCGTCCGGGTTCTCCTTCATGAACACCTGGTAGGCGAGCACGGTCATGACCAGGCCGGCGACCACGCCGATGGCGAACCTGAGGCTGATCAGGTTGGTGCGCGCGTTGTACTCCGGCGCCAGCTCCGGGATCAGGGTCGAGGACGGCAGCTCGAAGAAGGTGTCGAACAGGCGGATCACCAGCAGGACCGCCAGCATGTAGGCGAAGATCGCCTCCTGGCCCCACCCGGCAGGCGGATTCCAAAGCAGGAAGAAGGCCACCGAGACCGGCGCGGCCGCGGCGTACATGTACGGATGGCGCCGTCCCCAGCGCGTGCGCGTGTTGTCGGAAATCTGGCCGACGGTGGGATCGACGAAGGCGTCGAAGATCAGCGCCACCATGATCGCCGTGGCGACCATCGCCGCCGGCAGGCCGACCACCTGGTTGTAGAAAATCAGCAGGAAGGTGGAGAGCCCGCGCGCCTTCACCGCATTGGCCATCGCGCCGACGGCGAACAGCAGCTTCGATGGGAAGCCGAAGTTGGGCCTTTCCGTCGTCGCCATGTTCAATCTCCCCAAGGCGCGGCCCGCCGCGACCGCGACGGGACGCATGGCCCGGGCGAGCGAAGGCGCGCCGATCGCGCGATTGCAGGAAGGCGGCGAGGCCGCGCGCGAGCGCCGTCCCCCGCGCCGCGAGCGCGAAAGCCAGGCGACAGTCTGGTGGAAAGCGAAATCTCGCCGCCCTTTGCGGCGCCGGCCGTCGTCGAGGCGGCCGGGGCGGTCACGTAAGGCCCCCGTGCGGGGCGCGCACACGGGCGCTGGACGGTGAACCACCGCGTTTCACGCTAGACCTCCCTGAAGCACTCTTTTTTGTTGGGAAAATCTTGGTCCGAAAGCCTGCGCCCGCGCCAGCGGATTTTCGTTTCAACCCTGTCATCTAACCCCGGGCGGGATCGCGCCGGCGGCGCGAAGCATCATGGCTGGCCGGAAGAAAGTCCGGGCGCGCGGAAGGCTGGCGCGCCCGGCAGGGGAAGGACCGTCAGAAGCGGTACTGGAACTCCACCCCATAGGTGCGCGGCGGGGTGAGGACGTAGGTCTGCGACAGTTCGCCGATGGAGTTGCGGGTCGCCGACAGGCTGTCGAAGTCCTCCTCGTCGGTGGCGTTCTGCACATAGCCGATGATCGAGAACCGGTCGTCGGCGTCGCGCCAGGTCAGCCGCAGGTCCACCTGACCGCGCGAAGGGGCGAGGTTGAGCGGCCGGTTGAAGATCGAGGAATAGACCTCGTCGCGCCACAGATAGCTGGCCGAGCCGATCAGCGAGCCGGCGGCGAAGTCCCAGGTGTAGGCGCCGTTCAGGGCGATCTTGTGCTTGGGCGAGAGCGGCAGGCGCTGGCCGGACAGGTCCTGCGCCCGCGTCGGCAGGCCGGTCGCCGAGTCGATCGCGCCGGGTGGGCCGGACGGCTGCGCCCCGGGCTGGATCGCCAGCGGATCGTCGGAATCCAGCAGGCAGCAGGCTTTCTTGATCTTCGCGTTCAGGTAGGAATAGTTGAACAGAATCTGTAGGTTGTCGATCGGCTGCCAGATGGTCTCGATCTCCACGCCCTTCGAGACCGACTTGGGCATGTTGTAGAACAGGGTGATCCGCGGGCCGGTGTCCGGCTGGAAGCCGAGCGGCACCTGGGCGTCCTGGTAGTCGTAGTAGAAGGCCGAGACATTGGTCTGCAGATTGCCGAACCAGTCGCGCTTCAGCCCCAGCTCATAGGCGTTGACCGTCTCCTTGTCGGTCTGCGGGAAGGGCGTGATGGTGCCCGAGTTGAACCCGCCCGCCTTGTAGCCGCGGCTGTATTTCGCATAGGCCAGGGTGTCGTCGTCGGGCTTCCACTCCAGGCCCGCGGTGCCGGTCCAGGCGCTCCAGCTGTCGGCCAGCGGGCGGCTGCGGACGCCGGTGTTGGGGTCCGTCACGGCCGGGCCGGCGACGCCCTTCTGCTCCTCGGTGGACCCCGCCGGCCGATTGCCCGACGCCACCGAGCCGGTGATGTCGAGCACCGGCGTCAGGGTGCCGAAGTAGGGGATCGAAGCCTGGCTCACCGGGATGCCGTAGAGCGGCGCCACGGACGCCAGGCACGCGGGCAGGCCGTAGCAGAGCTGGCGGGTCTCCTCCGTGCCCTGCTTCTCGTCCTTGGTGTAGCGCAGGCCAAGGGTGGTCTTCAGGGTGTCGGTGAACTGCCAGTCGAGCTGCACGAAGGCCGCCCTGGACGTCATGTCCATGTCCTGGCTCGTGTAGTAGATCGTCCGGTCGGCGTTGCGCGGCGCGCTGAGCGGGGTCTCCAGCGCCACCACGCCCGGCTCGCGGATCCGCACCGGCTGGGTGTATTTCTCGTGGTAGTAGAAGAGGCCGGCGATCCACTGCAGCGGGCCGTCGTGGGTCGAGGTGAAGTTCACCTCGTGGCTCCACCACTCCTTGTGCTCTTCATAGTCGGTGGTGACGCTGGGCGCGAAGGTCAGCGGCCCGCAGGCGCCGAACACCTGCAACTGCGCGCACCGCCCGCCTGGGGCCAGCGGGAGGGTGTAGGACAGCACCGCCGTGCCGTCGTAGTCGGTGGTCAGCACATAGTCGTACTTGAAGTAGCCGCCGAGGTATTTCACGTCGACCGACGGCAGGTGCCAGACCACTTCGCCGGTGAGGTATTCGCTCTCCAGGTCGTTCTCGTTGGGCACATTGGTGCTGAACACCCGCAGGTCGCCCGTCTGGGCCACCGGGTTGCCGACGATCGGCCCCAGGGTCACCAGGTTGACCCCGCCGACGAAGGCGTAGCTGGCGCCGGGCGAGAGGCTGCCCGGGCCGAACAGCGAGGGTTCGGGCGAAGCCAGGCTGCCCCCCGAGCGGCCGCCGGGCGCGGCGCGGTTGTTGTATTGCTGCTGGCCGACCTTCAGCCAGGCGTCGACGTTCTCGCCGAGGTCGGCCTCGATCTGGCCCTCCCAGCTGAACTGGTCGCGAACCTCGCCCTCGTCGATGCCGGTGGCGGCGTTCTTGAACCAGCCCTCGTCCTGGTCGACCTTCGAGGCCGCGAACCGCGCGCGCAGGCCCTCGACGATCGAGCCGGAAACCGCGCCCTCGAACACCTGCCGGTCGTAGTTGGCCAGGGTGGCGCGCACCTCGGCGTAGAAGTCGTGCGTCGGCCGCCGGCTGATGACGTTGATCGCCCCGCCGATCGAGTTGCGCCCGTAGAGCGTGCCTTGCGGCCCGCGCAGCACCTCCACCCGGTCGATGAACAGCGGCGAGGCGCCGGCGCTGACGGTGGAGGACGAGTAGATCCCGTCGTTGTAGTTGGCCACGCCCGGCTCGGAGGCCAGGTTGTTGGTCAGCCGCCCGATGCCGCGCAGGGTGATGCGGTCGGTGCCCACCGAATAGGAGAGGCCGGGCGTATAGTTGGTGATGTCCTCGACGGACTTGATGCCGATGATGTCGCGCTTCTCGGAGGTGAAGGCCGAGACCGCCACCGGCACGTCCTGCAGGTTCTGCGCGCGCCGCTCGGCGGTGACCACCAGCTCCTCGATGACGTTGCCGCGTTGGACGGCGGCGTCCTGCGCCGCGGCCCCTCCGGCCCAGGCCAGCACCGACATGGCGCCAGCCGACAACAGCGCGGTCTTGCCCCGCATCTTCCGTCCCTCCCTTGACGCATCTGACGTGCGTGAGTTCGAAAGTGCGGTACGATTGGCGCTGCGTCAACGCTGAAACATTCCGAATGTTCGAATCGGGTTGCCGCGCGCGCCGCAAACCCTGATCATTGATCAGCAAGCCCGGCTGGCGGGCGTTGGAGGGGCGTTCGATGGGCCGTCTGGCAGGAAAGGTCGCCGTCATCACCGGCGGCGCGTCGGGGATCGGGCGCGGGACGGTGGAGCGCTTCGTGGCCGAGGGCGCCAGGGTGCTGATCGCCGACATCAAGGACGCCGAGGGCCAGGCGCTGGCCGCCGAGCTCGGCCCGGCCGCCGCCTACCAGCGCTGCGACGTGATGCGCGAGCGCGACATCGAAGCCGTCATGGCGCGGGCGGTGGAGACCTTCGGCGGCCTCGACATCCTGTTCAACAACGCCGGCGCCGGGGGCTCGCGCGAGACCCTGGTCG
>JADZBR010000028.1 GCA_020852035.1 Caulobacteraceae bacterium | reverse complement strand
GGGCTCCGGCGCCGGCTCGGGCGGCGCGAAGATCTCAGGCTCGATTGGTCGCGGCGGCGGCTCAGTCGGGCGCACGCGCGACGGCGTGGCCGGAGCGCCTCCACCGGCCTGGCGCGAGACCGGGCGCGGGGGTTCGGGCGGCGGCTCAGGCTCGGGTCGGATCAACTCGACCAGGATCGGTGGTGACGGGATCGGCGGCGCATAGCGAGGCTGGACCAGGATCAGCCCGGCGAACAGAGCCGCGTGCGCCATCACCACCGCCGCCGCCAGCCCGGCTTTGCGCACACGGGGGTGCCTGAAAACGGCGGGCGCGGCCATCTTGCGCGAAGTCTCCGTCATGGTCGCCGGTCCATTCCATCGGCGCCGGCCCGGACATGAACGCATCCACAGCGCATTGGATCAAACCTCTCCACCCTAGCGGACCATGAATTCCACGCCCAGGGTGACGGCTTGCCCGCCGACGGGGCGGCCATCAACACGCGGCGGCTCAAAGCGAAAATAGGGCGCCGAACGCACGGCTGCGGCGGCGAAACCCTGGCCTGCCGGCGTTTCACGCACAGCCTCGCAGGCCTCCAGCGTCCCGTCGGAGCGGATGCGGCATCGGATGGAGGCCATGCCGCCCTGCCGCGCCCGGAGGGCCTGGGGCGGGTGCAGCGCCCGCAGCTCGGCCCGCTCCGGCGCGCGGATCAGGCGGCGCGGCGATGATCCCGCGCCCATGCCGTCACCCAGGCCGACGCCCGAGCCGGTCCCCAGCCCCTCTCCGCCCTGACCGCGCCCTTCCCCGGTCTCATCGGGCGCCACGCCGATCTGGAGCGCAGGTTCAGGGGCCGGCTCGCGGGGCGGCGACACGGGGCTGGTCGGAACGTCAGGCGGAGGTTCGGGGGGCGTGTGAATCCGCGACGGCGTCGCCGGAGCGCCTCCGCCGGTGGTCGAGTCGGGCGTCGGCGTCGGAGGCGGCAGCGGCGGCGCCGGTCGCACAAGTTCGACCTCGATGGGAATCGGGGGAGCCGAGGCCGCTTGGGGCACAGCCTCCCGGAGAAGCGCCGCGAGCAGCAAGAGATGACAAAGAGCAGTCACTGCCGCCAGACCGACCAGGCGCGAAAATCGCCTACAGGGCCACGCACCTGGTTTGGTCACCCTGCTCACCTCCGCGATTCCAGCGACTTGGCTGTCGGGATGTGAATGCGCCTGGCAAAGATCAGTTCAGCCCCGGAGACCAGGAACTGTTCGCCGTCGGCCCCTGGTCGCGATGGAGGCGGCTGGTCGCGCCGCGCCCACCGTCACAGGTTTGCGGTATTGCCGATCACGCGCCCAAAGATGCGTCCGTCCCATCCCTGGATAAAGCACGACACAGATTCGCCTTCGCCGATACAGCTGAGTCCCGTCCGATTCCGGGCGACGCCGCCGGCGTCCTGCCAAGCGCTGAAAGCGCCGGAGCCGGCAGGCCGTGTCGTCCAGTAAATCCGCCCCATGGCGTTGCGAACGGCGATGACGACCCGGCCCGATGAGGTGACGACGACCGCCGGCGCCGTGCGCCGGTCGGTCCCACCTGGGACGGCGGATGTCGTTAGGGCTGCGCCTGTGAAGGCGGGATTGTCCCGAACCACGATCTGAGACGCGGCGGTCCAGGCACACGGTTGCACGTTGGTTCGAAAGGCGCATCCGACCGGTCCGCCGACAGTCGTCACCTGTTCCCAGGTTGGAACCTGGTTAGGGCTTGCGCCGGTCGACACGCCGACCGTGAAGGCCCCACGATAGATGGAGCTGGCGCCGTCCCAGACGACGGCCGTTGCTGCGACGGTCGAAGATGCATAGCTGCCGCCTGGCGTAGCCACGCTGCTGCCGAGCGCGCGTGGCAGAATGGTTGGGCGAGCCCCCGCATTGCGTCCACCCAGTGGGAAGGTCGTGATAGCGCCCGTTCCCGTCGAGAGCAGCGACACCTCAGCCGCGCCGCCACTCGACAGGTAGGCGCAGAGCATCCGCTCGCCCCAACCGAACCCATCCGCCGGGGTGCTCGGGACAATGGGCTGGCAGTCGGGTTCTGACTGAGCCACCATTCCAAAAGCCCTCCACGCGGCGGAGGCGATCAAGCCGGGCTGGGCGCTGTTGATCGGCGCTCCGTAGAGCTGGCTGTCTTCAGCCCGAACAACCAGCCAGGTCTGACCGTTCCCCAGGCGTAGGACGCTCGGCGCGCCCTGCGATTGCCCCTGGGTCATGGCCGACCACCCCGTCTGGTCCCAATCCTGCGAATTCAGGCTGCCGGTCGCCAGCGTGGGGCGCGTCGTCGACGGGACAGACATGATAGGCGCTCGCGCCTGGATCGGGGTCGCGCTGGGAGAGGGACGCCCAGGCCGTCCTTGTTGGGCGGCCGCTGGCAACGCCATCAGCCCAACAACGATAGCACTACAAACGAAGAGGCGGATTTTCATGGTGACTCTCGCACTGTCCAAGCTTGGTGGGTCGGACGAGAGCTGACATGAAGGGGCGGGGTTCGTATTGGACGAACCGGACTCGTTCGGCCTTAGCTCAACAGAACCAGCGGGCGCGTCGCTCCGGCGCGACGGCGCCCACATAGCGTCGCTGCTGCGAGGCTTGCGGGCGCGCCGGCGAACGCCCCTGGCGTCCATCCCAGAAACTGCCGAAAGTCTCGTGTGAGATGCGATTGATCCGCGAAGAGGAAGCACGCCTCCGCCTCCAGATCGGTAGTGTCGGAGACAACGAACGAGGCGGCGGCTCGCAGGGCCCGATATTTCATCGCGAGCATTTTGGGCGACATTCCATGAGTCTGAAGCGTCAATCGTCGTAAGTGTCGGGCTCCGACGCCGACCTGATCCATCAACCGGTCCAGAGACAGATGGGCCGAACGCTCCAGCCAGTCATCGACAGTCGCCGAGGCGGACGCCAGCGAGCCGGCCGGCGGCCGGCGGAGCTGGTCGGAAAGAAAGGCCTCCAGCTCCGCGGCCAGACCGGCGTCGTCCGTGCAGGCTAGAAGCCGATCGACCAGGCGATCAACGGCTGCACGCCCCCATAGGTCTTCCCCATCGACGAG
>JADZBR010000027.1 GCA_020852035.1 Caulobacteraceae bacterium | reverse complement strand
GCGATGGTGCCGGTGAACAGGAACGGCTCCTGCAGCACCATGCCGATCACCTGGCCCAGGCTGTCGAGCTCGACGTCGCGCACGTCATGGCCGCCGACCAGCACCTGGCCGGAATCCACCTCGTAGAAGCGGTGCGTCAGGGCGGTGATCGAGGTCTTGCCCGAGCCCGTGGGGCCGACGAGCGCGATCACCTCGCGCGGCTGGGCCTTGAAACTGATGTTGTGCAGCACCTGGTGGCCGGGGTTGTAGGAGAAGTTCACATCGCGGAACTCCACCGTCGGCTCGATGTCGCGGGTCAGGGCGATCGCTTCGGGCTTGTCCTTGATGGTCACCGGCACGTCGAGCACCTCGAAGATGCGGTAACCGGCGGCCATCGCCCGCTGCATGATCGTATACTGCATCGAGAGCATGCGGACGGGGTCGAAGAACCGCTGCACATAGAAGATGTAGGCGACCATCACGCCGACCTGCAGCTCGCCGCCCAGCACCGCGTTGCCGCCGACCACGATGACGATGGCCATCGCCACACCCGTCAGGATGTCGACGGTCGGGACCATGATCTGGGTGGTCCAGGCCGCGGCGATCTGGGCCTTCAGGTTGTCGCGGGCCTTCACCTCGTAGAGCTCGAAGTTCATCGCCTCGCGGCGGGTCTCCTGCACGGTGCGCACGCCGTTGATGTTCTCGGCCAGCGCGCTGTTGGCGGTGGAGGAGGCGTCGCGCATCTCGCGGAAGGTGCGCTTCTGGGCGGGCAGCCACAGGGCGCGAAGCAGGATCAGCGCCGGCAGGACGGTGAGGGTCAAAAGGCCCAGCTTCACGTCCATCGAGACCAGCATGATCGCGATGCCGATCAGCAGGAAAAGGTCGCCGAACGCCGAGACGGACGTCTCCACGAACTCCTGCAGCGCGTTCACGTCGCCCTGCAGGCGGGCCATGATCCGCCCCACGTGGGTCTTGTCCCTGACGGACAGGCTAACGTTCTGGAAGTGCTCGAACATCGAGCGGCGCAGGTCGAAGATCACCTTCTGGGCCATGCGCGCCGAGACCCACTGCTCCAGGAAGCTGGCGACGGCGTTCAGCACCACCAGGCCCGCGAACAGCCAGATCAGGTTCGAAAGCCGCCCGAGGTCGCCGGAGACCGTGGTGGTCACCGCCTGGCTGATCGCCCAGGGGATGGCCAGCTGGGTGCCGACGAACAGGAGCACCCCGAACATCGCCAGCACCAATGTGCCGCGATAGGGCCGCACATAGGCGAAGAACCGCATCAGGATCTTGGTGTCGAAGGAGGCGAAGATCTCCTCGCCGTCGTCGGACCCCAGGCTGGCGCGCGGGGTGCGGCCGCGCCGCTGCTGCGGCGTCGGGGCGGCCAGGTCGCGGTCGAATGCGAAGTCGCTCATGCCTTCACCGCCTCCCTGGCCTTGCGGGCCTTGCGCGGGTCCTCCGGCAGGGCGCCGGCGTCCGACTTCGACTGCAGCTCGTAGAGCGCGGCGTATTCGCCGCCGAGCGCCAGCAGCTCGGCGTGGGTCCCGCGCTCGATGATCCTGCCATCCTCCAGCACGACGATCTCGTCGGCGTGCATCAGCGAGGAGAGCCGGTGGGCGATGATGATCGTCGCCTTCTGCTTGGTGGCGCTGGAGAGCGCCTCGCGCACGCGCTTCTCGGTCACCGCGTCGATGGCGGCGGTTGAGTCGTCGAAGATCATGATCCCCGGCCCCGGCACCACGCCCCGGGCGATCGACATCCGCTGGCGCTGGCCGCCGGAGAGCGAGACGCCCCGCTCGCCGATACGGGTCTCGTAGCCGGACGGCATGGTGGTGATGTAGTCGTGGATCTGGGCCGTCGAGGCGGCGCTCTTGATCCGCTCCTCCTCGGCCCAGGGGTCGGCGTAGGCGACGTTGTTGATCACGCTGGCGTCGAACAGGAAGGCTTCCTGCTGCACCAGGCCCACGTGGTCGCGGAGCGAGGCCAGCGTCACCTCGCGCACGTCCTGGCCGTCCACCGTCACCCGACCCGCCGAGACGTCGTAGAAGCGTGGGACAAGGTTGGCGATGGTCGACTTGCCGCTGCCCGGCGGGCCGACGACGCCCAGCGTCTTGCCCGGTCCGACCTCGAAACTGATGTCCGAGAGGATCAGCGGCCCGCCCACGTCATAGCGGAAGTCGACATGCTCGAACCGCAGCACGCCGTTGGTCACGTCGAGCGGCTTGGCGCCCGGCGCGTCCTGGATCTCCGGCTCGATGTCGAGCACCTCGAACACCCGCCCGCCCGAAGAGGTGGCTCGCGCGGCGGCCATGAAGATCATGGCGATCATCCGCACCGGCGCCTGCAAGAGGGTCATGTAGGTCAGGAAAGCGGTCAGCTGGCCGACCGTCAGCTCGCCGCCCATCACCTTCTTCCCGCCGAACCATAGCAAGAGGCCCATCGAGGCGTAGAAGGAGATGTTCAGCGAAGCCACCGCCGAGAACCGCACCGTCAGCCGCCGCCGGGCCAGCGCCAGGGCGTCGAGCGCGGCCTGGTCGAACTTCATCATCTCGAACGGCCTGGCCGCGAAGGCGCGCACCACGCGGATGCCCTGGAGGTTTTCCTCCATCGTCAGGGTGAGGATCGACATCAACCGCTGGAACTGCAGCCAGGTGACGCGCAGCAGGTAGCCCATCCGCGCCAGCCGCCAGGCCGCGAAGGGCACGAAACTCATCGCCAGCAGCGCCAGGAACGGGTCGGTGCGCCACATCATGTAGGCCGAGAGCGCCACCAGCAGCACCAGCGATACGGCCCTGAGCAGCCCCTGTTCGATGAACCCGCGCAGCCCCTCCATGTCGAGCATGCCGCGGGTGATCAGGTCGCCGGAATGGATGCGGTCGTGGAAGCCGAAGGAGAGCCGCTGCAGCTGCTGGAAGAAGCGCAGCCGCAGCTTGTAGGCCACGCTCTGGCCGATCCATTCGCCGAGGTAGCCGGTGTACATCTGCAGAAGGCCGCGCACCGTCGAGGCGACGATCACCAGCCCGGCGGTGACCAGCAGCGCCTGGCGCGCCGCCTCCGTCCGCGCCGGCCCCGCCGTCAGCATCTCGTGCGCCCGGTCGACGGCGCCGCCGAAGAGGTGCGGCAGGGTCAGGCTGGCGATGGTGGACGCCAGGGCCGCGACGATCGCCAATGTCATGCGCCAAGGGTGCTCGGCCGCCATCGCCGTAATCCGGCGCAGGACGCGCGGCATGGCGGACAGATCTACCGTCTGAAGCTCCACCGACGCCGCCGCACCCCCCCGGGAGGG
>JADZBR010000026.1 GCA_020852035.1 Caulobacteraceae bacterium | reverse complement strand
GACGGGCAGGCGCGCCTGCCGCAGAACTCGTGCCCCGACACCTCGACCATCGTGTTCCTGGGGCGCCAGGGCAATCCGAAGGCGAGCCGCGACTGGGGCGACCGGACCAGGCCCGGCGTCGAGGTGATCACGCCGAACCCGAAGACCTCCGGCGGCGCGCGCTGGAACTACCTGGCCGCCTGGGCCTACGCCCAGCGGAGCGGCGGCGATGCGGCGGCGCAGACCTTCGTGCAGGAGTTGTTCCGCCATGTGCCGGTGCTCGACACCGGGGCGCGGGGCTCGACCACCACCTTCGTGCAGCGGGGCATCGGCGACGTGCTGCTGGCCTGGGAGAACGAAGCCTTCCTGGCCATTGAGGAACTGGGTCCCGACAAGGCGGAGATCGTCGCCCCGTCGCTCTCGATCCTGGCGGAGCCGCCGGTGGCGGTGGTCGACACTGTGGTCGCCCGCAAGGGCACCCAGGCCCTGGCCGAGGCCTATCTGAAGGGGCTCTACGAGGAGGACGCCCAGGAGATCATCGCCAAGCATCACTACCGACCGCGCAGCGCGGCGGTGGCGGCGCGCCACGCGGCCAAGTTCCCGCAACTGCAGCTGGTCACGATCGCCGATTTCGGCGGCTGGAAGGCGGCGCAGGCCAGGCACTTCGCCGACGGAGGCGTGTTCGACCGGATCTACCGGGGCTAGAGCGCGACAGCCGCAAGTGGACCCCGGTTGCGGCGACCGTAGCGCTCTAATTATTGAAGATAGACCCTTTTGATCCGGTTCAGGTGATTTCACCTGAACCGGAAAGGGTCTAGCGGGCCTCAAGCGAAGGCGATCTGCGCCCGCATCGCCGCCTGGCCCTCGGCGTCGGAGACCCAGAGGCTCAGGCCGCCGGGCGCATCCGCCAGGTTGAGGTCGAACGGCTGGCCGTCGAACACCGGGCGCTCGGCGCGGAAACGGAAGTCGCGCACCTGCGTCCCGGCGATTTCCTCGAGCGCGTGATGCATCAACAGGGTCGCCAGATACGGGCCCTGCACCACCAGGCCCGGATAGCCTTCCTCGCCGGTGGCGTAGGGCCGGTCGTAGTGGATGCGGTGGCTATTGAAGGTCAGAGCGGAGAACCGGAAGAGCTGGGTCTCGTCGGCGAGGTGGCGGCGGGTGCGGCGGGCCGGCCCGATGGGGTTCTCGGGCCGGGCGGGCGCCGCAGACGCGCCGGGCGAGGGCGGGGCGCGGTAGACGATGTCCTGCTCCTCGACCAGCACCTCGTCGCCGTCCGACTCGACCTGGTGGCGAACGGTGACGAACACCATCCGGCCCGAGGCGCCCTCCTTGGCCTGCACATTCTGGATGGTGGAGGTCCGGTGCAGCGCCGCGCCGACCGGGATCGGCCGCAGGAAGCTCAGCCGGCCGCCGGCCCACATACGGCGCGGCAGCGGGACGGGGGGCAGCAGCCCGCCGCGCCGGGGATGGCCGTCGCGGTCGATCTGCGATTGCGCCGCCCGCGGCAGGAAATAGAGCCAGTGGGCCAGCGGCGGGGCGGTCTCGGTCGGCCAGGGCGGCTCGGCATGGTCGAGCAGCGCCGCCAGGCCCCGCAGGGGCGCATCGGTCGCCATGTCGTCGGCCGTTTCGCTACGGCCGACCCAGTCGGAAAAATCGTCCAATCGGACCTCCCGCAGCCGTGTCGCGACGCCCTGGGCGCCGGTGCGGCCCCAAGGCTGGTTCGACGCCTATGTGCGCCAGACAGGGGAACGGCGTCGAGGGCCCACGGCGAGGACGCCCCGCGCGGCCTATGTGGGGCGAAGCCCGGCGATGGGGCGCAGCTAGAGACTCGCGACGGGCGCGAGAAAGCGGCGGAGCACAAGCGTGGCCGCCGCCCCGATGGCGGAGAGACCTCCGACCAGCAGCCAGAAGACCTCGTGCGACGTGGTCTCCCAGAAAACGCCGACCAAGCCGGAGAGATAGCCGCCGACGAACAGCGGCAGCAGCCATAGCCCCATGAACAGGGTCTCGCGGCCCCGTGGGGCGAGCCGGGAGAACAAGGACCAGCTGGGCGGCGCCAGATAGAGCTCGCCGAGGGTCAGGAGGGCGATGGAGAGCACCGTCCAGGACCAGTGCGCCTTGCCGCCGCCGGCCGTCACCGCCGCCACGCCGGCCAGCAGCCAGAAGGCGGCGGCGAGGAAGGCGCAGCCCAGGGCGACCTTGACGAGAGTGGACGGCTCGCGTCCGCGGCGGGCCATGCGCGCCCAGAGCGCCACCACCAGCGGCGTGCCCAGGAGGATGAAGAGCGGGTTGAGCGACTGGAACCAGGTGATCTTCAGCGCGAAGCCGCTGAAGACGGAGAGGTCGCTGTCGTCCCGCAGCCAGAAGTTCATCACATTGCCCAGCTGTCCGTAGGCCGCCCAGAACAGCGAACTGACCGCCATGATCCCCAGC
This sequence comes from Caulobacteraceae bacterium, assembly GCA_020852035.1. Taxonomy (GTDB): domain Bacteria; phylum Pseudomonadota; class Alphaproteobacteria; order Caulobacterales; family Caulobacteraceae; genus Phenylobacterium. The sequence goes on along the minus strand of JADZBR010000026.1, from coordinate 17,131 downwards.
ATGGCCGCCAGCGGGAACCGCACGCCCGGCGTCGGCGGAGCCGGCGGGGTCGGCGGAGCCTCGGGCGGCAGCCAGCGGGCGCCGGCGGCGTAGCCGGCGAGGCCCATGATCATGCCCGCCGCCGCCAGCGAGAAGCCCAGGTGCCAGCCGAGCGTCTCGCCCACCGTGCCGCAGATCAGCGGCGCGGCGGTCGCGCCGATGTTGATGCCCACGTAGAACAGCGAGTAGCCGGTGTCGCGCCGGTCGTCGCCGGCCGCGTAGAGCGCGCCCACCTGCGCCGAGATCGCCGGCGTGAACAGCCCGCTGCCGACGATGATGGCCACCAGCGCCAGCAGGAAGGTGGCGTCGAACGCCATCAGGATGTGGCCGAGCGCGATCAGGGCGCCGCCGATGAACACCGCGCGTCGCTGGCCCAGGTAGCGGTCGGCGACGAGGCCGCCGATCAGCGGGGTCAGGAAGACGAGCCCGCCGTAGAGGCCGTAGATCTGCGACGACATCGCCTGGATCGTCATCGGGCCGAACACGCTTTCCAGCCCGCCCCGCAGCCAGCCGTAGCCGAGGACCTGCCCGGCGCGCTCGGGGCGCAGCAGCTCCTCGGTGAGATAGAGCACCAAGAGCGCGCGCATGCCGTAGAAGGAGAAGCGCTCCCACATCTGGGTGAGGCACAGCACCACCAGCCCGCGCGGGTGGTTGCGGAAGGCCGGGAGGCCAGGGCGCGCCGCCGTGGTGTCTGAAGTCGCCATGCCGGCGTCCTCCTTGGGCATGGCCTGCGAGCGTGACCATAGACCGGGACGAGGGCTCCGCGTGGTCGAAATCGGGCCAGACAGGTTTGCGGCCGGGCGCCGCACGCCGATTGGCCGCCGCGCCGAACAACTTGACCCGCTGCGCGGCGGCGGCGGCCCCGATCCGTCCCAGGGTGGGTCGAGGAGAGGCGCGCATGGGAGCTGACACGGCGGCCGACGCCGCAACGACGGGGCATGCGCCGCGCGACCTGCTCGCCGCCTATCCGCTCGCCTGGGTCATCTCGGCGGGGCGCGAGCTGCACACCACGCTGTTGCCGCTGCAGATCGACGGGGTTGGCGAAGTGATCCGCGGCCACTTCGCGCGCTCGAACCCGCATGTCGAGGCGCTGCGCGCGCAGCCGGAGGCGAGCGTGCTGGTGCTGGGACCGCACGGCTATATTTCGCCCTCCTGGCTGAGCGATCGCACCCAGGCCCCGTCGTGGAACTATGCGGCGGCGCGGTTCGACGTCGAGCTGAGGTTCGTGGAGGACGAAGCCTTCACCCACGCGCTGCTGCGGGCGCAGTCGGCGGCGCACGAAGGCGGCGGGCCCGCCGCCTGGTCGCCGGACGAGATGGGCGAGCGGTTCGCGCGGCTGGCGCGGGGCGTGGTGGGGTTCGAGGCGCGCGTGCTGAGCACCATACCGCGCTACAAGCTGGGCCAGGCCGACCGGGACGACGTGTTCGCCGAGTGCCTGCGCGCGCTGGCCGGCGACCCTCTGGCCGGCTGGATGGCGGCGGCCAATCCGGGGCGGGGCTAGAGCGTGCGGTCTTTTGACGGAATCTGGATTCCCAAGAGGGAGATGATCTGATTCACCGTGTCTGTTGGCGGGAGGCAGCGGACATGACGGCTCCGTATTCGATGGATCTTCGCGAGCGTGCGCTGGCGCGCAAGGCGCGGGGTGAGACGAACCGAGAGATCGCCGCGGCGTTGGGGATCGCGCCGTCGTGTGTGTCGAAGTGGACCCGGCGCAAGCTTGAGACGGGTTCAGTGGCTCCGGCCCAGATCGGAGGTTACAAGCCCCGGACGCTGTCTGGCGAGTGCGCCGACTGGCTGCGGGCGCGGATCGCCTCTGGGCCGTTCACGCTGCGGGGGCTGGCCTCGGAGTTGGCCGAGCGGGGGATCAAGTCCAATGCGCGGGCGGTGTGGGTGTTCGTCCACGCCGAGGGCCTGAGCTTCAGTTGCACTTTGAAAGGCGAGCCCGCGAGCCCGCCAGGCGCGGCGCCCCCGAGAAGAGGCGATCGCGCGATCTATGGCGACGTGGTGGAGAACTACGCCGCCAGGGCGCATCTCTGCGACCGACGTGTCGGAGACGTGGATGAGCGGTCGCCGTCGATACCGACGACAAACAACCTCGAAGGGCGCTGCGCAGGTCTGCCTTCGATGCCTGGCGTCAGGGTGCGTCGTCGGCGCCGACAATCCCGCCCTCGTTCTCCAGGCGGGTTAGCTGGCGGACGTCCTGGCGGGTGAATCTCAGGCGCACGCCCGCGCCGAGGCCATCGGATTCGTCCAGAACGATAACGCCATAGTGCTCAAGACCTCGGCGCAGCGCGTCCGCGTCCCGCGCCTCGCGCACCCGCGCGCTGCCGCTCGCCTCGATCTCGCGGAGCTTGTCGGTCGCAATGCCCGCGGCGGCGGCGAAATCGGCGCGTCCGACGCCGGCCAGCGCCCGCGCGGCGGCTACAACCCGTCCGGTGATCTTGGGTGTCTGGTTCATCCGAGAGCCTCTCGGTTCGTAAGATGGCGCTGCATTGGGCCGGTCCTTTCACGATAGCTGGATCGCCACCTTCGTCGAGGGGGCGGCAAGCGGGGACTCGGCGCCGTGCGCCGGCTTGCTGGCGGCCAGCGGACGGGCGCCCAGCATGATGACCTCTTCGGCATAAGCCCAGGCGCCGGACGTTCGGCCGCAGGGGCAGGTGTGCTCAATGAGGCCGTGGCATCGCGCGCAGGCGAATTGCGGTCGTGGGGTCATTCGATCAGGTGTTCCGACAGGAGGGAGAAGGGCCCTCCCGGCACGGCCGGGAGGGCTGGGTCTCAGCGGGCGTATCCCGCCCGGCCGGACCTATCGCGCGCCGCCGGGGGAAGCGGTGCGCGACCGCACGAGATCGGCCAAGTTCGATGGTTGGCCGGCCTGTGCTTTCGGTTGTTTCGGTTTTCGCGGCTCACGATTGCCGTTGCGGTTCTTCTTTCCCATGGAGGGCTTCCTTGTCCGCTGCCGCGGCCGGCCCCGAGGGCTGGACGGTCGCGGCAGGATTGAGAGATCGCCCGGCGCCCGTAGCGGGGCGCGGGCCGTGGCCATCCCGCCCTGGCCCACGAGCGTCGGCTCGTCGGCCAGGGCGGCTAGCCTGGGGTGAGATCCTCGCGGGTCGGGCGGATGCGCGGGAACGTCACGGTCAGCGCCTCCGGTAGGCGGCGTTGACGCGCTCGCCCCGCAACAGCTCCTCGGCGCCTGGAACGCCCTCCACGCGCGCCTTGCGGGCGGCCTCCTCGATCACGTCGAGGCGGCCGGATTCCGCCAGCGCTTGCGACAGGCTCGTCAACGCAACTTCCAGGTCGAACAGGCGGCGGCGAAGATCGTGCGCGCTCATGCCCGCATCTCCTCGATCGACCTCGGCAGCGGCGGTCGTCGCGCCGCGACCGCCAGGGCCCTCGCGCGTTGTTCCAGCGCTTCGGCCGCCGCCAGCATGGCGCCCCGCGTAGGCGGATCGACCGGCAAGGCGGGATGGTCCCAGAGGCCGCGGGCCAGGGCGGCGGCGGACCGCAGCCAGCGGGCGAGGCTCAGAGGTTCGCGGCCTACGCGCCGAGCGCCGCGCTGCAGTTCGCGGTCGGGCGCGGCCTTCAGCACCGCCCGGAAGCGCGCCTCGTCGTACTGCGCGAACACCGCGCGGGCGATGTCCTGCCGCGCCAGGGCGCCGGGCGCGGCTCGCAGGGCGTCGAGAACCGCGTGGTCCGGCTCGCCGGAGCGGCTGGCGGCGCGCAGGGCGAGGGCGAGCAACTGGTCATGGGCCAGGGGCGAACGCGCGGCGTCCTCGGCCTGGTCGATCAGCAGCGCGACGGCGCGCGGCTCCCCCATGCCATGCATCATCTCGGTGCGGCGAAGTTCCGCCTCGGCGATCGCGCGGGACACGGCCAGGCTGGCGGGGCTTTGGGTGGAAATCATGACGGCGACCTCCCACAGGGCGTCCCTGGGCGGCGCGCTGTCGCGCCGGCCCGAGGGGCGGTCGATTGTTCAGGGAAAGACCTTCGGCTTGTCCCCGGACCGGCGCGGTGCGGCGCCTAGGCCCGGGGGGCGAAGCCTTTGACGAGGCGCCCCGCGCGGCCGAGCCGGATAGAAATGGTCCAGGCTGTCAACATGATGTTTCAAGGATGGGGACGAAGGCCGGCAATTCAAGCTCGGCCACGGAAAGGTGATCCTGCCTCAACGGCGACCTTCGTCTTCGGAATACTCGGCGCGCACGAGCAACGCCGCTAGCGATAGACGTTGTATCTGGCGCGCTGCAAGGCCTCGGCCTGCTCCGAAGAGGCGGCCAGAGCGTGGTTCATCTTCCGCAAGGCGCGGCGCACGAAGGTCGAGATGCGATTCATCACTTGAATGGCTCCATCCAGTTGGGTCGGGTGAACGCCGGGGGCGGTGACGCGGCGACCGCATAGGGCGGCGGGTCGCGCATTGGTCTGGGGATTCCCGGCCACGATAAGGCTCGGGCGGGTTCGGCGTCCGCCGGGACCCGCCGTCAGGGGCCTTTGACGATGCTGCCCGCGCGCGGGAGCCAGCGCGCAATGTTCGACCAGAGTTGCATGACGCCTCTGAGATGGGGCTGGCCCTGCGAAAGTCAAACCTCGCCTGCGAGGCTAGTCCAGCGTCTCCACCGGCGGCACGTCAGGGTTTCCCTCGAAACGGTCGCGCGCCAGCGCGGCGCGCACGATCAGCATCAGGCTGATCGGCGTCGTCAGGGTGAGGAAGACCGCGATCAGGATCTCGTGCAGGACGGGATGGCCCCGCGCCAGCGAGAAATAGAGGATCGAACTGACCAGGATCAGGCCCATGCCCAGGCTCGAGCCGAGCGTCGGCGCGTGCACCCGCTGATAGAAGGACTTCAGCCGCACCAGGCCGACGGCGCCGGCGAGCGCGAAGAAGGCGCCGGCCAGCAGGCAGCCGCAGATGAGGACGGCTATGGGCAGCGGAATGACGTCGGCGCTGTTCATTCCACCACCTCGCCGCGCATCAGGAACTTCGCCAGAGCCACGGTGGTCGCGAAGCCGAGGAGCGCGATGATGACGCTGGCCTCGAAATAGCGGGTGCTGCCGGTGCGCATGCCCAGGGTGATGAGCAGCAGCATCCCGCTCACATAGAAGGCGTCGAGCGCCACCACCCGGTCCTGGGCCCGCGGCCCTCGCACCATCCGGAAGACGTGAAGCGCCATCGCGGAGACCAGCATCAACTGGGCGATGGTGATGACGGGCAACAACAGGGCGGCGCTCACTCGAAGATCTCCCTCAGAGGCGTCTCGTAGCGTTCGGTGATGGTGCGGACCCACTCGCCCTCGTCGACCAGATCGAAGACGTGGATCAGCAGGAGTCCCTCCCGGGCGCGGTAGCTCATCCAGATGGTGCCGGGCGTGGCGGTGATGATGCACGCGAGCACCGCCAGGCCGTAGGGGTCGGTCAGTTGCAGCGGTATGGTGACGAAGCCGGACCGCACCGCGCGCGCGCGGCCCGCGACAAGGATCCGCAGCAAGGCCAGGTTGGAGCGGATGACATCGGCCACGACCACCGCCCCCAGGCGGAGCAGCCGGCGGCGATCGCGGATACGCAGCGGCGGCGGCTGCAGCCGGCCGAACGCGGCGCCGAGGACAAGGCCGAGGATCACGCCCAGCAGCAGGTGGCCCGGCGCGAGGCTCTGATTCAACACCAGCCAGGTCGCCAGGATGAAGAGGCTCATCGCCGGGTAGGGGAGCCATCGTCTCATGATCCGGCGTCTCCGCTCAGGACGGCTTCGATATAGCGGCCCGGTTCGGACAGTTCCGCGGCGGTGCGCTGCATGAACCCGAGCGGCGCCTGCGCGGTCACCGTCAGGACCAGCAGCGCCAGCATCAGGAGGGCCAGGGGCGCGGCTTCCCCGAGGCGGATGGTGGGCGGTATCCGGTTCGGTTCGGCCCACCAGATCTGGATGCCGGCGCGCGCCAGCGCGATCAGCGACAGCAGGCTGGAGCCGATCACCAGCACGGCCAGGAGCGTCGCCGCGCCCGGCAGGGGCCCCTCCGGCGCCGCCAGCAGGGGCGCAAGCATGGCGACCTTGGCCAGGAACCCCGGCAGCGGCGGTATGCCCGCGATCAGCAGGGTGCAGATCAGGAACCCGGCGCTGAGGATGCCCACCGGGGCGGATATGACCACCGGGCGCTCGTCTTCCTCTGTGAACAGGCCCGCCTCCTCCTCGGGATCGTAGGCTTCGAGCAGGGGCGGGTCGGTGAACGTGTCGCCGCCGTCCGGGCCGATCAGCCCGCTCAGGAGGAAGAAGGCGGCCACGCCCAGGGTCGAAACCACAAGGTAGAACAGGCCGCCGGCGATGGCCGCGGCGTCGGCGAAGACGATCATGCCGAGGAGCGTGCCGACCGAGATCAGCAGGCTGTAGCCGGCCAGGCGGCCCAGGTCGCGCGCGGCGAGGATGCCGACCACGCCGACCGCGAGGGTGACGACGCCCGCCGTGAAGACCCAGCCGCGGCCGAAACCCGCCGACGCGCCCGCGTCCGCCCCGAACAGCAGGAAACCCAGCCGCAGGATGGCGTAGACGCCGACCTTGGTCATGATGGCGAACATGGCCGCCGCCGGCGGGACGGCGGCCTCGTAGGCGCGGGGCAGCCAGAAGCCCAGGGGCCAGGCGGCGGCCTTGGTGAGGAAGGCGATGGCCAGGACCGCGGCGCCGGCGTGCAGCAGGCCGCGCGTCCCGTCCGGCAGCGCCGGGATGCGTTCGGCGAGCATGGCCATGTTCAGGGTGCCGGTGACCCCGAAGATCGCGCTGACGCCGATCAGGAACAGCAGGGAGGCGGCGAGGTTCAGTGCGATGTAGTGCAGGCCGACCGAGACCCGGCGCTCGCCCGACCCGTGCAGCAGCAGGCCGTAGGAGGCCGCCAGCAGGATCTCGAAGAAGACGAACAGGTTGAACAGGTCGCCGGTCAGGAAGGCGCCGTTCAGCCCCATGAGCAGGAACTGGGAGAGCGCGTTGTAGTAGGGGCCCAGCCGCGACCACCGGCTGAGCGCGAAGGCGGTGTTGAGCAGCCCGAGGGTCGAGGCCAGCAGGACCATCAGCGCCGCCAGCCGGTCGGCGACCAGGACGATGGCGACGGCCGAGGGCCAGTTCCCCAGGCGGTTGGTGATCGCCAGCGAGCCGTCGCCGGCGTCCACGGCCCGCGCGAGGGCCACTGCGGCGACCAGCAGGACGATGCAGCCACCCACCGCCAGCGCCGCCTCCAGCCGTCGCCGGCGGCCGCCGGTGAGCAGCAGGAGGGCGCCGATGAGCAGCGGCAGGAGGATCGGCAAGACGGGGAGATGCGCGGCCACGGCGTCAGTCCCTGTCCTTGCCGTCGACGTGGTCGACGCCGGTCAGCCCGCGCGCGGCGAGGATGACCACGAGCAGGAGCGCGGTCGTCGCGAAGCTGATGACGATGGCTGTCAGCACCAGGGCCTGCGGCAGGGGATCGGCGTAGTTGACGAGTTCGCCGGCTTTTTCCCTGAGCACGGGCTCGGCGCCGATCCGCAGGCCGCCGGTGGCGAAGATGCACAGGGTCACCGCATAGGAGAGCAGGGTGAGGCCGACGATCACCTGGAAGGTGCGCGGCCGCAGCACCAGCCAGACCCCGGAGGTGGTCAGCACGCCGATCGCGGCGGCGAGGACGATCTCCATCAGGCGGCTCCCCCGTCGGCGGCGGCCGGTTTCCGGGCGCGCGGCCGGCGCAGCGACTGGTGCGCCAGCGACACCAGGATCAGGGTGGTCGCCCCCACCACCACGGCGAAGACGCCGAGGTCGAACAGCAGGGCGGTGGGCAGCGGCGTGCGGCCCAGAGCCCCGAAGTCCGCGTAGGTGAAGTACGAGGTCAGGAACGGGTAGCCGAAGACGAACGACCCGGCGCCGGTCGCCAGGGCGAGGATGAGCCCGGACGCGATCCAGCGAACCGGCAGCACCGTCACGCGCGCCTCCACCCAGCGGACGCCGCCGGCCATGTAGAGCAGGATCAGCGCCACCGACGCGGTGAGGCCGGCCGAGAACCCGCCGCCCGGCAGGTCGTGCCCTCTCAGGAAAAGGTGCAGCGCGAAGAGCAGGATGACCGGCACCATGAGCTGGATAATCAGGCCCGGGACGCGCAGGTACTCCATGAAGGCATGCGCGCGGGCGCCCTCGCGGTTCATGGCCTCGGCCGCCTGCTGCCCCCGCCGCTGGGACGGCGGCTCGACGCTTTCCAGGCTCGGGCGGAACCGCCGCAGCAGGGCGAACACCGTCAGCGCCACGATGGCCAGCACCGTGATCTCGCCGAAGGTGTCGAAGGCCCTGAAGTCCACCAGGATGACGTTGACCACGTTGCGGCCGCCGCCCTCGGCATAGGCCCGCTCCAGGAAAAACTGCGAGATCGAACCATCGACGGGATGGGTCATCACCGCATAGGAGAACACCGCCATGCCGGCCCCCGCGGCCGCGGCCAGGGCGCCGTCCCGGATGCGCCGCAGGCGGGTCGGAAGACTGAACACTTCAGGCATCCTGACGCGCGGCGGCAGCCAGCGCAGGCCGAGCAGGATCAGGATCGTGGTCACCACCTCCACCAGCAACTGGGTGGTGGCTAGGTCCGGCGCCGACAGCCAGACAAAGGAAATGCAGGAGATCAGCCCTGCGCCGCCGACAAGGATGAGCGCGGCCAGGCGCTGGAACTTCGCCGCCGTGGCCGCGCCGATGGCGCAGGCGGCGCCGATCACCCAAAGGCCGGCGAAGGCCGGGTCGACGGTCGAGAGGGCGTCGGGTTCGAGGCGCAGCGCCGGGCCGCGCACCGCCACGGCCGCCGCCACCAGTCCCGCAGCCAGCACGAACACCAGTTGCGGCTGGAGCTTGCCGCCCGGAAACCGGCGTTCGATCCAGTCGGGCGCCGTCTCGGCGATGAAGTGCAGTCCATGTTCGAACAGCACCTTGCCGCTGAGCAGGCCGAGCTGGAGGCCGCCGGAGTTCAGCAGCCGTCGTCGGAAGACGAGATAGATCACGATACCGGCCGTCATGGCTGTCATGCTCATCGCCAGCGCCGGCGTGAGCCCATGCCAGAGGGCGAGGGTGTATTCGGGGGTCCGTTCTCCCAGGACCGACTGCGCCGCGCGGCGAAGGCCCGGCCCGACGGTGAGGGTCGGCAGGACGCCGACCAGCAGGCAGGCCAGCGCCAGCAGGCCGATCGGGGCGACCATCCAGACCGGCGGCTCGCGGGGCGTTTTAGGCAGATCCGCCGGCTCGTTCCCGAAGAAGACGCCGCCGACGAACCGCAGCGAATAGACCACGGAGAAGGCGCTGGCGATCACCGCAACCACCGTCGGCAGGAGGTCGATCGGCAGGCCGCGCCGCGCCGCCAGGGTTTCCTCGAAGAACATCTCCTTGGAGAGGAAACCGTTGAGCAACGGCACGCCCGCCATCGCGGCGGCGGCGACCGTCGCCAGCACCGTCGTCACCGGCATGAAGCGGACCAGCCGGCCGAGCTTGCGGATGTCGCGGGTGCCGACCTCGTGGTCGATGGCGCCGGCGGCCATGACCAGCGACGCCTTGAAGACCGCGTGATTGACGATGTGGAAAATGGCCGCGACGCAGGCCAGCGGGCTGTCGAGGCCGAGGAGGAAGGTGATCAGGCCCAGGTGGCTGATGGTCGAATAGGCCAGGACGCCCTTCAGGTCGTTCTGGAAAATGGCCAGGAAAGCCCCGAGCACCAGGGTGGTCAGGCCGGCGACCGTCACGGTCCAGAACCAGACCTCGGTGCCCGACAGGACCGGCCACAGGGTCACCAGCAGGAACACCCCCGCCTTCACCATCGTGGCCGAGTGCAGATAGGCCGAGACGGGCGTCGGGGCCGCCATCGCCTGCGGCAGCCAGAAGTGGAAGGGGAACTGGGCGCTCTTGGTGAACGCGCCGAGCAGGATCAGCGCCACCGCCGGGACGTAGAGCTCGCTCTCACGGATCGCCTGGCCCTGGCCGAGGATGACGTCGAGGTCGTGGCTCCCGGCGATGCGCGCCAGCAGCAGCAGGCCCATCAGCAGGCAGAAACCGCCCCCGGAGGTGACGATGAGGGCGGTCCGTGCGCCCTCGCGGGCCGCCGCCCCGCCGTGCCAGTAGCCGATCAGGAGGAACGACAGCAGGCTCGTCATCTCCCAGAAGACGACGAGCAGGATCACGTTGCCGGACAGCACCAGCCCGATCATCGAGCCGGCGAAGGCCAGCAGCAGCGAATAGAAGCGCGGGACCGGATCGGCCGGCGACATGTAGTAGCGCGCATAGACGCTGACGAGCAGGCCGACGCCGCAGATCAGCATGAGGAAGACCCAGCTGAAGCCGCTGGCCCGGAGGGTGAACTCAAGGCCCAGGCTGGGCGCCCAGTCGGCCGTGAAGCGAACTGGCTCGGCCGCCGTGATCTCACCGGACAGGCTCGCCGTCAGCGCCAGGCCGCTCGCCATCGCGCCGATGGCGAGAGCTGCGGCGACGTTCCGCGCGTGCGGCTTGAGGAGCGCCGCGGCGGCGCTCGCCGCGAAGGGGATTGCGAGCAGGAGGAGCAGCAGCAGTTCAGCGCGAGTCAACCGGCGGCCCCTCCTGATGGGTTGAGCGGCCCGGGTCCGGCCGCCCCGGCATCCTCTGGCGTCAACCGCCCGCCATCAAGCCGTGACCGCAGGAATCTGAAAGAACAGGCGGCTTTCCGCTCGTCGCGCGCGCAAGCCGTCGACCTGCAAGGCGCGGGCGTCACGTGGAGTTGTATTGAAGAGCCCTGGTCGAGACCTAGATCAGAAGATGCGTTCGACTTGGGGCGGCCCGCCGTTCCTGGGGCGAAGGCGCGCGATGAGGCAGGTAAGGGTGTGACGGAAGCAATCCGGCCGGCGATCCCGCCGAAGAAAATCTTGCTGGCGACCGATCTGAGCGGCCGCGGCGACCGAGCGCTCGACCGCGCCACGGAACTGGCGCTGCATTGGGACGCCGAACTCACCGTGGTCCACGCGCTGGAAGGTGAGGGGCTTGACCTGCCCGAATACCAGGGACTTCCCTCCTGGCGGCAACCTCCCGATCCGGCGTCGGTGGTGGAGCGGCAGATCCGCCAGGATATCCGCGGTCCGTGCCCGCGCCTGCGCATCGTGGTCGAGGAGGGCCCCGCGGCGTCGGTCATCCTGGAGACCGCCGAGCGCGAAGGCGCCGACCTGATCGTGCTGGGGCTCGGTCGCCAGCGGCCCCTGGGCGCCGGCGGCATCGGCAGGACGATCGACGAGCTCTTCCGGCGCTCTCCGGTCTCGGTTCTGGTGGTCAAGCGCCGGCCCAACGGGCCCTACAGCCACCTTCTGGTGGGCACCGACTTCACCCCCGAGGCGCGGCGTGGGCTCGAGGTGGCCGGCCGGTTCTTCCCAGAGGCGACCATCGCCGTGATGCACGCCTACGAGATGCCCTATCGCGGGGTCATGCTCGACACGCAGCTGGGCCGCGATTTCGGGGACCTCGAAACCTCGACGCTCCGCGAGTTCCTCGCCGCGGCCGACCTCTCCGAGGCGCAGCGCGCGCGCATCTTCCCGCTCATCGAGCACGGCCCGCCCGAGGTGATGCTCAGCAGCTATGTGATGGAGCGGAGCGCCGACCTGACGGTCATCGGCGCCTATGAACGCAGCAAGCTCTTCCACGTGGTGGTGGTCGGCAAGGGACCGCGGATCGTCGAGACCGTTCCAAGCGACGTGCTGGTGATCAGAGCCGAGCGCCCGCCCAAATAACCCTTCAAGCCGGTGAGGTTGGGGGCATTGCAGGTTCGCGGCATTCCGCGTTGCAGCTCTTTGATGAGGGTGCGGCCATGCGCAAGGATGGTGGGCCGAACGATAGCCTTCAGATCGAACTCGCCATCGTCGGCCATATAGCAGGTCCCCACTTTTCCTTCCTGAAACAACCTGTGGCGGAGATTCTGCGAGTGGCGTCGTCTTGGTTTGGGTTGCGTCTACAGAACTGGAAGGGTCGGTTTGGGGCGGTGAGCCGGCGTCCGTTCCCGGCGTACGCCCGCCCCTTGACCGCGGCCGTCAGCGCAAGGTCCTCTCGAAGAAGCGGACGACTTCCGCATTGAGCTCCTGGTGAAACGCGGTCCGGTCGATGGATTTCGGGCAGATGATGGCGGCGACCTTGGCCAAGGCGTCGCTGCAGGGCGTCATGAAGTCAAAGTGCTCGGCGCCCGGGACGACGTGGTATTCGGCCTCGGGCAGCATCCTGTGGACGACCTCGGCGTAGTCGGGATGCGGCAGGACCGTATCCTGCTCTGCGCGCCAGAGCTGGACCGGGATCGTCACAGCCTTGAGGCCGGTGGGCTCGAAGGTGAAGCCGAGCGCAGGCGCGGCGACGACGGCCGCGCGGATCCGCTTATCATGCTCGACGGGCGTGACGCTGGCTGGGAACGGCCCGATGCCGGGGCCCTGTTGCAGCGCGCAGGTGTAAGCCCTCGGATGCCCGGCGCAGTAAGGGGCGACCTTGAGCATGTCGGGCTCGCCGCCGATGGCGCCGAGCACCGTGAAACCGCCGGATGAAAAGCCGAAGGCTCCAATGCGCCGGATGTCGATGGCCTCGCGGCCAGCCCAGGTCGTGGTCATGTAGTCGATGAGGCGGATGAGCTGCGTGGGCCGCTCGGTGATCCGCATGGTGCGGCTGCGGTCGGTGTGGGTGTCGCCGGTGTGATCTAGCGCCGCGACGACGAAGCCCGCCCGCGCCAGCGCATGCGCGGTGTCGTGGTGGTCGGCGAGCGAGCCGCCCGTGCCGTGCGAGATGACCACCAGCGGGTGTCGCCGGCCCGACACCGGCGCGTCGACGGCGACCGACTGACGGTACAGCGCCAGCGGCGTGTCAGCTTCGGACGCCTCCGACGGGTACCAGACGGCCACGGCCATCGGCCCGTCTCCCGGAACCGGTGCAGCCAGGGTCTGGAAGCCGACGGTTGCGGCCTGCGCCGCGCTCGCAAGCGCCAGGCAGACCATCGAGACGAAAGCTGCGATCTTTATTGTAATCTCTCCTCCCAGTGAAAGCGGCCCCGATGGCCGCCAGTTGGTCAAAACGCGCCCACGTCCTTGGCCGTCAGCTGGATGCGACGCAGGCTGACGACGCCGGCCGCCAGGGCGAAGGCGGCGGCGGCGGCGAAGCCCAGGGTCAATGCCGGCTCAAGGGCGAACTGCCCGAGCAGTAGCGTCATCATAAGTGCGCCAGCCGCCTGGCCCGTGACCCGGGCCGTGCCCTGAAGGCCGCCGGCCGCGCCGCTGCGGCGCGGGGGCGCCGACAGGAAGAGGTTGCGGTTGTTGGGCGTTTGGAAGAGGCCGAACCCGAAGCCGGCCAGCGCCACGGCGGGCGCGACCGCCGCCGCCTGAGTGGCGACCGCGCATCCGGCGAGACCTGCGGCCAGCCCGGCGCCGCCCAGCCAGGCGGTCGACGCCCGATCCGCGAGCCGGCCGGCGATCGCCGCGGCGAACGCCACGCTGAGCGGCCAAGCGGTGAGGCATAGCCCTGTCGCCAGCGGGGTCTGGTGCAATTGTTGTTGCAGGCGGAAGGGGAGCGCCACCAAGCCGGCGGTCTGAGCCGCGAAGGCGCAGATCGAGGCGATCGCCGACAGCCGGAATGACTCGCTGCGGAGCAGGTCGACCGGGAACAGCGGCGCGGCCTTGGGCGCCTCGCGATGTATGAGAAGACCGAGCGCGAGCAGCGCGACGGCCAGCAAAATCATCGCGGTTCGCAAGTCTGCCGTCGCGGTCTGGGCTGCCGCGATCAGCGTGGCGAACATACACGCGCTCAGCCCGATGCTGCCGAGGTCCAGTGGCGCGCGGCTTCGGAGCGTCGCCGGCAACGATCGCGCGCCGATCAGGGTCCCGATCGCTATCAGCGAGCTGACGGCGAACAGCCAGCGCCAGTCCACCGCGGCCAGGATCAGGGTGGCCAGGCTGGGCGCCGCAGCGGAGGCCAGCGCCACGTTGAGCGCGTTCCAGCCGATCGCACGGCCTAGCTGACCGTTGGCGACAGTGAACCGCAGCAGGGCCATGCCCACCGCCATGATGCCGGCTGCCCCCGTCCCTTGGATGAAACGGGCAGCGACCAGCCAAAGGAAGTCAGGCGCCAGGGCGGCGACGGCAGACGCTGTTCCAAACACCGCCACGCTGACGCGGAAGATGCGCCGGTGACCGTACCTCTCGCCCAAGGCGCCCAGCGGTAGCAGCGCCATGACAAGCCCGGTCTGATATGCGGTGATCACCAGTATCGCGTCTGACGGAGGCAGCTCGAACGCTCGGGCCAGACTGGGCAACGCCACATTGGCCATGCCGGCGTCCAGGACGGCCATCGCCATGGCCGCCAACACCGTGGCGATGGCGACGACGCGGCGCCGGCCGACCGGCGCCCCCTCGGCGTCCGCGGCCGTGCTCGCGCTGGTGGCCAAACGGCTCACGCTGCCGCCGGAACCCAGACCCCGCCGCGGTCCACGTATCGGGTCAGCTTGTGATCGACGCGATCTTCGATCCGAAGGTCCCGCTCCGTGAACCGGAACAGGAGCGCGGTGTCGCTTAGGCAACGGGTGTCGTGGATGTCGCCGGGCAAGTAAGCCAGCGCCTGGCCCGGGCGCAGCACCATGCTGTCGCGCTGGACCAGCCGGACGCGACCATCAGACTCTTCGACCCGACCATAGGTGCGAATCTCGATCTCGCCCTGCTGAGCGGCGTAAATGACCCAAGCGCGGCCGTGGTCGTGTGGCGGGCGAAAGAGCCCAGCGTACTCGGCGTGGGCGAGCAAAACGAACCCGTGGTCGGGGTCGCGGTAGAGTTCGCGGTTCGCCGGCGCTGCCGCATGTAGGTCGGCCAGCCACGGCTCCTTGGGCGAGGTGGCCGTCAGAAGGTCCAGCTGGGCGCGGCAGCCCGCGACCAGTTCGCTGGTCAGCGGCCCCCACAGGTCACGCACGTTCGCGGCGAATGTCTGGAGCGTGTCTTTCATAGCTTCATCTCCGTGTTGCGAAGTGAAGCTACGCGCCGCCTATATCTGTCGGAACGCGCATCATTTGCAGTCTATCATTGCGTTTGACGCCATATGTCGCCGTGTCGCCAAGAGGCCCCCGCATGTCCGCACCCGACCTCAACCTGCTTGTCACCCTGGATGCGCTCCTTGCCGAGGGCAGCGTGGCGCGCGCTTCGCGTCGGCTGCGGCTCAGCCCTTCCGCCATGAGCCGCGCTCTTGCGCGGCTGCGTGAGACGACGGGCGATCCGTTGCTCGTCCGAGCAGGGCGCGGGCTCGTTCCCACGCCGCGCGCCGAAGCTCTGAGAGGGCGGGTGCACGATCTTGTCCAGGAGGCGCAGAGCGTTCTGCGGCCTGTGGACCGGGTGGAGCCCGCCACGCTTTCCCGGGCCTTCTCCCTGCGTACGGCCGACGGCTTCGTGGAGAACTTCGGACCCGCCCTGATCGCGCGGGTGGCCGCCGAGGCGCCGGGGGTGCGCCTGAACTTCCTGCAGAAGCCTGACAAGGGTAGCGCGCCGCTGCGTGAAGGGCGCGTCGACCTGGAGACTGCAGTCGTCGATCAGGTCATCGGGCCTGAATTGCGGGCGCAAGCGCTGTTCCGCGATCGTCTGGTCGTCGTCGTCCGGCCAGAGCATCCGCTGGCCGCGGGCGAGCTGACATTCGAGGCCTATCAGGCCGCGCGCCATGTGGTGGTGTCGCGCAGTGGTTTCGAGGAGGACGCGGTGGACCTGCCGTTCCTGCCGCAGGGCATGACCCGCAAGATCGCCAGCGTGGTTGGCGGCTTCGCGATCGCGTTGTCGCTTGCGCGGAGCGCCGATCTCATCGCCACCGTGCCGGAGCGCCATACGGCGGTGCTGCGCGACGGCATGGTGACGTTGGCCGTACCGACGCCGAGCCAGTCCTTCACTGTCTCGATGCTCTGGCATCCCCGGCTCGACGGGGATGCCGCCCATCGCTGGCTCCGAAGCGTGGTAAGAGATGTTTGCGCCACGCGGGCGGCTCACGAGTGAACAACGTCTGCATCCCGGCCCGAGCACAAGGTCTCTGCCCCGCCAGGGCTTGCCGGCTGCGGCATTGCGCAGCGCTTCGCGGGCGGCTTGGGGCCGATGCCGGACCTCTGAGCAAGCTCGACGCTGCCGAGCCAGTTTCGGCCTGGCATCGATGCGCCGGCCAACTGGGGTCGAATGCGCCCTGAGGGAGACCGTTTCTGACAATGTCGGATCTGGTCGCCGCGCCGCGTCGGGTGTCTCAATCAGGTTTCCCAATCGGCGAAGCTGAGAAACCAGCAGCGGAATTTTCCAATGATTTCCGCGCTGCAGCGTGGCTCGGTTAGGTGGTCACTGACAGACTCAAAGAGCACCCCCACCACCGAATGAAAAATTCCCGCGAGGCGCGACGAGAACATCTTGCGAACATGGAACAAACAGCGTACGAATTTCCCGACGCCGATCGACGGTCGGCGGGTCCGGTCGACGGAATCGTGGAATAAGGACGGGTCAGATGAGCATGGCGGCGTTGAAGATCGTGGGACAGGACGACGGGGACAAGAAGCGCGCGCTGGAGGCGGCGCTCTCGCAGATCGACCGCGCCTTCGGCAAGGGCTCGGTGATGCGGTTGGGCGCCAAGAGCAAGATCGAGGTGGAGGCCGTCTCCACCGGCTCGCTGGGCCTCGACCTGGCGCTCGGCATCGGCGGCCTGCCCAAGGGGCGGATCGTGGAGATCTACGGGCCGGAAAGCTCGGGCAAGACGACGCTCGCCCTGCATGTGGTGGCCGAGGTGCAGAAGAACGGCGGCACCGCCGCCTTCGTCGATGCCGAACACGCGCTCGACCCGCAGTACGCCCACAAGCTGGGGGTGAACCTGGACGAGCTGCTGGTTTCGCAGCCGGACACCGGCGAGCAGGCCCTGGAGATCACCGACACCCTGGTGCGGTCCAACGCCATCGACGTGATCGTCATCGATAGCGTGGCGGCGCTGACGCCGCGGGCCGAGATCGAGGGCGAGATGGGCGACAGCCTGCCGGGCCTGCAGGCGCGGCTGATGAGCCAGGCGCTGCGCAAGCTCACCGCCTCGATCTCCAAGGCCGGCACCCTGGTGATCTTCATCAACCAGATCCGCATGAAGATCGGGGTG
>JADZBR010000025.1 GCA_020852035.1 Caulobacteraceae bacterium | reverse complement strand
TCGGGGATGTATTCGAAGAAGGTCGGCGGCGGCTCGCCCGGCCGGCGGCCGGTGAGGTAGCGGCTGTAGTTCTCGATCCCCGCGCAGCTGCCGGTGGCCTGGATCATCTCGATGTCGAAGGTGGTGCGCTGCTCCAGCCGCTGGGCTTCCAAGAGCTTGCCGTTGGCGATCAGCCAGTCGAGCCGCTCCTTCAGCTCGGCCTTGATGTGGGTGATGGCCTGGTTGAGCGTCGGGCGGGGCGTGACGTAGTGGCTGTTGGCGTAGAGCTTCACGGCCGGCAGGTCGTTGGTCTTCTTGCCGGTCAGCGGGTCGAACTCGGTGATCGCCTCGATCTCGTCGCCGAACAGGGAAACGCGCCAGGCGCGGTCCTCGTAGTGGGCGGGGAAGATCTCGATAGTGTCGCCGCGCCGGCGGAAGGTGCCGCGCTCGACGGCCTGGTCGTTCCTCTTATACTGCTGGGCCACCAGGTCGCCCATCAGCTGCTTCTCGTCCACCTTCTGGCCGACCTCCAGGGTGAAGGTCATGGCCGAATAGGTCTCCACCGAGCCGATGCCGTAGATGCAGGAGACCGAGGCGACCACGATCACGTCGTCGCGCTCCAGGATCGCGCGGGTGGCCGAGTGGCGCATCCGGTCGATCTGCTCGTTGATGGACGAGTCCTTCTCGATGTAGGTGTCGGTGCGCGGGACGTAGGCTTCCGGCTGGTAGGAGTCGTAGTAGCTGACGAAGAACTCGACGGCGTTCTCCGGGAAGAAGCTCTTGAACTCGCTGAACAGCTGGGCGGCCAGCGTCTTGTTGGGCGCCAGGATCAGCGCCGGCCGCTGGGTCTCCTCGATCACCTTGGCCATGGTGAAGGTCTTGCCCGAGCCGGTGACGCCGAGCAGCACCTGGTCGTGCTCGGTCCCCTCCAGGCCGCTGACGAGCTCGGCGATGGCGGAGGGCTGGTCGCCGGCCGGCTGGTAGTCGCTGACCAGCTTGAACTTGCGCCCGCCTTCCGACTTCTGCGGCCGCGCCGGCCGGTGCGGCGTCCACAGCATCGGCCTGGCCGAAGCGTCGTAGTCGAAGGCGCCCGACATGTCGGAAACGCCGGGGGCGGGAGCGGAACGAGGCATGAACGCCAAGGTAGGCGCGCGCGGGCGCGAAGGCTAGGGAGGGATCGGCGCCGCGCGGACCGCGGCGCGGCCGTGGCGGTTAGCGCAAGCGGAGAGGAGGTCCCGATGGCCACGACATTCAAGGTCGGCGACCACGTCAGCTGGAACTCGGAGGCCGGCCGGGTGCGCGGGCGGATCGTCAGGGTCCACACCGCCGACTTCGACTACAAGGGCCACACCCACCGCGCCTCGCCGGGCGACCCGCAGTACGAGATCAGGAGCGACAGGACCGACCACGTGGCGGCCCACAAGGGCGCGGCCCTGACCAAGCTGCGGACGTGAACCCGCCGTTCTTCACCATCGGCCATTCCAACCGCCCCCTGGAGGCCTTCGCCGAGCTGCTGGAGGCGGCCGAGGTCGGCCTGGTCGTCGACATCCGCACCGTCCCGCGCTCGCGCAGCAACCCGGACTACAACGAGGACGCCCTGCCGGGCCGGCTGGCGGCGCTGGGGATCGGCTATGAGCATCTGGCCGAGCTCGGCGGCCTGCGCGGCCGGTCGAAGACCGTGGCGCCGCAGGTCAACAGCCTCTGGGACAACCAGAGCTTCCACAACTACGCTGACTACGCGCTGACGGAGGCGTTCGAGCAGGGCCTGGAGCGGCTGGTCGCGCTCGGCCGCGCGCGGCGCTGTGCGATGATGTGCGCCGAGGCGGTGTGGTGGCGCTGCCACCGGCGCATCGTCGCCGACCGGCTGATCGCGCGCGGCGAGCAGGTGTTCCACCTGATGGGCCAGGGCCGCGTCGAGCCGGCCCGGCTGACCGCGGGCGCACGGATCACCGAGGACGGGCAGGTCGTCTACCCGCCGGCAGGGCGATAGGGGCCGCGGAAGCGGAATCGGCGTCGCCGCCGGAATGTGTTAATAACGCCGATATCCCAGGCAGGGGGCACCAGCCATGGCGACCGTGACCGGCACCGGCGGCAGCGACTTCATCCACGTGTCGGGCGACGGCCTGACCCCTGGAGCGGGGCAGACCAACAACACCCAGGCGACCAACGGCGACGACACCATCACGCCGGGCGGCGGCGACGACGTGGTTCGCGCTGGCGGCGGGTACGACACGGTGATCTTCACCGGATTCCTGAGGGACTATACGATCCTGTTGCTGGCCGACGGCTCGATCTCGGTGGAAGACCTTCGATCGGCCTCGTCCAACGGTCACGATGTGCTCAAGGACGTCGAGAAGCTCGTCTTCATCGACGGTTCGATCGACGTCTCGACGCCGGTGATCCGCTTCGCCACCAACGACAGCGACCACCGGGTCTCGATCTCGGAAGGTGCATTCACGGACACCATCGAGATCGTGTTCGACAACTCCCCGCTCGGGGGTCGGCTGACGATTTTCACCGACCGCGAGACGCCGGTCGGTCTGGCTCTCGACACCGGCGACGGCAATGACGCCGTATTCGTCAACGGTGACCTTTCAAGGGCCGGCCTCAGCACCGACTGGCTCACCTACCAGCAGGGCGTCGGCCAGAGCTCGACCCTCGAAACGGCGCCGCCATTGTCCGTCGACCTAGGCGACGGCGACGACCTGATCAACATGGGCGGGGCGCGGTTCGGCGGCGCGCGCTACGGCGACCCGCTGAAGACCTGGACCACCACCATCGAGCTGGGCGCCGGCGACGACGAATACTTCGGCCCGCAGCTCGACAACGTGATCATCTCCGACACCGGCGGCGACAACAAGGTGAGCGCCAGCGGCCGGGGCGCCGGGCTGGACCTGTCGCAATTCGGCGTCACGGCCGGTCAGACCGGGTTCGCCATCGACCTGACCCAGAACCAGGTGACGAGCCCCTCCAGCCTGATGGCGATGGACATCGCGGCCCTGCAGTACATGTACGGCAGCGCGGGCAACGACAGCTTCATCGGCAACAATTCTGCGAACATCTTCAACTTCGTCTCCGGCGTCGACACCGCCGCCTTCGGCGGCCAGGAGCCCGGGCGGTTCGATCTCGGCAGCGGCGTCAGCATCATGATCGTCGACCTGCAGGCCGGGACCGCCTTCGACCTCGGGCCAGGGCCCGGCGCGGTGTTCACCAGCATTCATTTCACCGGCATGGAGGGCTGGATCGGCTCAAGGGGCGCGGACATCCTGCGCGGCGACGAGGTCGGCAACCTCTTCTTCGGCGACGGCGGAAACGACGAGATCGACGGCCGCGGCGGCATCGACATCGCCCTCTTCCCCGGCGCCTTCGCCGACTATACGCGCGGCACGGGGTCCGGCGGCGCCATCACCGTGGCCGACAACCGCGTCGGCGACCAGCTGCCCTCCTGGCAGGTCTCGGGCGGGGTCGACACCCTGCGCGGCATCGAGATCCTCGGCTTCTCCGACGGCCTGCGCTCGGCGGACCCGAACGCCGGCGCGGCCTTTCACGTCAATGCCGCGGACTGGGCGAACGGCCTCCTGCCGCGCGGCGTCGTCGGCTCGTCCGCCAGCGACTCCCTGAAGCTGGAGCTGAGCGGCGAGGTCGAGGCGAGCATCAACTTCGACCCGCTGGGCTTCGGCCTCGGGCTCGGCGGGGCCTCGCCCATCGACATCGGCGCCAGCCAGCTCGACGAGATGGACATCTACGCGCCGCAGGTCGGGAGCCTGCGCCTCGACGGCGATCTCGGCGGGATCGGCCCGCTTTTGAATCCCCTCGACGTCTTTGGAGGCGACATCGACAACACCTTCGACGCCAGCGGCCTGACCGGCCGGGTGAATCTGGAAGGCGGCGGCGGCGCGGACATCCTCAGCGGCGGCAAGAGCAACGACATCCTCAACGGCGGCGCGGGAAGCGACAAGGCGAGCTATGCGCCATCCTCGGCCGACTTCAGCTGGTGGCAGGACGAGGACGGGACCTGGCGGGCGCATGACCTGCGCGCGGACTCGCCGCTGGGCACCGACCAGCTGATCGACATCGAGGCGATCCTGTTCGGGGACCGCATGATCAAGCTCTCCGGCGCGACGAACGCCGAGGCCCTGGGCCTGGCCTTCGAGCAGGTGATGCGGATCGCGGCGCCGACCGGCGCGGACCTGACGTTCCTGAACGGCCTGATCAGCGCGGTGGACGGCGGGACCAAGACGCTCGAGGCGGCCTACGGCGAGATCGTCCAGCGGGCCGACGGCAGCACCGCGGTGGCGGCGATGTCCTACCAGTTCTTCGCCGGCTTCGCGCCCTCGAAGGGCGGCTTCGACTTCCTGGTCAACCCTGAGGGGCCGAACGCCAACAACCTCAACGCCCCCTACTATCAGGACTTCAACACCGAGAACCGCTACATCAACTTCGCGGTCAACCTCGGCAAGGTCGGCGAGGGCAAGGCGGCTTTCGAGGCCGACTACGGAAGCCTCACCCTGCGCCAGGCCACCGCCAAGGCCTATCAGGAGATCTTCGGCGGGACCACGCCGAACGAGGCCTTCCTCAATCTGCTGCTGGACGCCGACATCGGCGGCGGCATGACCCGCAAGGACTATTTCGCCTTCTACGGCGGCGATGGCCTCACCGGCCTCGGCACCAAGGCGGCCATGGTCGGCTGGCTGCTCACCGAGGCGGCCAAGGCCGATCTCGGGACCCTGGCCAGATCCAGCAACGCCTATCTCGCCGACCTTGCGGACGGGGCGCCGTTCCTTGTCGACCTGATCGGCGTCTATGCGCAGCCGGAGTGGGCGCACAACCCGCCGGGGTGAGGCCCGAGCGGCCACGGGTGGCGCGGGCGCGGGCGCGCGGGAACGATTGACTTCCCCCGCGCCCGCCGTGGCCTCTTCGGCGCTCGCGCTGCAAGGACCCGCCCAATGGAAATCAACGGCGTCGCCCACACCTTCATCACCGCCGGCGACTTCGAGAAGTCCGTCGCCTTCTACCGCCAGCTGCTGCCGTTCCTGGGCATGAAGGAGGTCGGGTCGAGCGAGAACATCTACTATTGCGTCGGCGGGCGCACCGGCTTCGGCGTCGAGCGGCCGGCGCCCGAGCACGCCGGCGAGCGTTTCGTGCAGAGCCGCGTCGGCCTGCACCACATCTGCTTTCGCGTGCGCGAGCGGGCGGAGATCGACGAGGCCCATGCCTTCCTGGTGAAGATCGGCGCCAAGATCGTCCACGGGCCGCAGGACGACGCCTATGCGCCCGGCTACTACTCGGTGCTGTTCGAGGACCCGGACGGCGTGCGCCTGGAGCTCAACCACGTGCCCGGGCGCGGGGTGTTCGACGCCGGCGGCAGGGTGTTCGGGGCGCCGTATAACTGAGGGCCGGCTATCTATTCGCTGAGCCGCCGTGCGTGGTTCGAGACGCGCTGCGCGCTCCTCACCATGACTAAAGTGTGTGCGGGCTGAGGTCCATGCTGCGTTCGTCATCCTGAGGAGCCCGCGAAGCGGGTGTCTCGAAGGACGCAAAGCCGACCAGCATCACCTTGCTCGACCTTTCCGCCCGCCCCTAGCCAAGCTGCCCCGCCGCCCTAAGTTAGCCTGACAACAAGGCT
>JADZBR010000024.1 GCA_020852035.1 Caulobacteraceae bacterium | reverse complement strand
TCGACGCCGCACGGCCTGTTCGACCGGGTGGTCAACCGCTGCGTCGCGCCGGGGACGACCTGCATCGCCGACCAGATGCGCCACCACGGCGCGGCCCAGGCCGCCCGTTCGGGTGAGCGCGAACCGCACGGCGAGGCGCATGCGCCCGCGCCCTCCGCCCGCACCGCGCCGGTGACCGGCCACCGTCCCAGCAACCAGGCCGCCGGAGGTTCCCATGTCGCAATCGAACCCCTCCTTCAGCCCGATCTTCGGCCGGCTGAGCCTGGAGTCCTTCCCGATCCACGAGCCGATCCTGGTGGGCACCTTCGGCGTCGTCGCCCTGCTGGGGCTGGCGATCCTGGGGCTGGTCACCCGCTACCGGCTGTGGGGCTGGCTGTGGCGCGAGTGGCTGACCAGCGTCGACCACAAGAAGATCGGGATCATGTACCTGATCCTGGGCATCATCATGCTGCTGCGCGGCTTCGCCGACGCCCTGATGATGCGCCTGCAGCAGGCGATCGCCTTCGGCGGGGCCGAGGGCTACCTGAACGCCCACCACTACGACCAGATCTTCACCGCCCACGGCACGATCATGATCTTCTTCGTGGCCATCCCGCTGGTGGTGGGGATCGTGAACTACGTCATGCCGCTGCAGATCGGCGCGCGCGACGTGGCCTTCCCGTTCCTCAACAGCCTCAGCCTGTGGCTGACGGTGGCCGGCGCCATCCTGGTGATGATCTCGCTGTTCGTGGGCGAGTTCTCCACCGCCGGCTGGCTGAACTACGTACCGGTGGCCAACATCCAGAACAGTCCGGGGACAGGGCCCGACTACTATCTATGGGCGCTGCAGATCGCCGGGGTCGGCACCACCCTGTCGTCGATCAACATGGTGACGACCATCTTCAAGATGCGCGCGCCCGGCATGACCATGATGAAGATGCCGGTGTTCACCTGGACGGCGCTGTGCAGCAACGTGCTGGCCATCGCCATCTTCCCGGTGCTGACCGGCGCCTTCGCCCTGCTGATGCTCGACCGTTACGTCGGCACCAACTTCTTCACCAACGACCTTGGCGGCAACGCCATGATGTACTGGAACCTGGTGTGGATCTGGGGCCACCCGGAGGTCTACGTCCTGGTCCTGCCGGTGTTCGGCATCTATTCGGAGATCACCTCGACCTTCACCGGCAAGCGGCTCTTCGGCTACTAGTCGATGGTCTACGCGACGGTGGTCATCACCATCCTCAGCTACCTGGTATGGCTGCACCACTTCTTCACGATGGGGTCGGGGGCCAGCGTCAACTCGTTCTTCGGCATCGCCACGATGGTGATCTCGATCCCGACGGGGGCGAAGATCTTCAACTGGCTCTTCACGATGTACCGCGGGAAGATCCGCTTCGAGCTGCCGATGATGTGGGTGGTCGCCTTCATGATCACCTTCGTGGTCGGCGGCATGACGGGCGTGCTGCTGGCGGTGCCGCCGGCCGACTTCGTGCTGCACAACTCGCTGTTCCTGGTGGCCCACTTCCACAACGTGATCATCGGCGGGGTGGTGTTCGGCCTCTTCGCCGGCATGACCTACTGGTTCCCCAAGGCGTTCGGCTTCAAGCTCGACCCGTTCTGGGGGAAGATCTCCTTCTGGGGCTGGGTGCTCGGCTACTGGCTGGCCTGGACGCCGATCTACATCGTCGGCCTGATGGGCACGACGCGGCGGGTGCGTCACTTCGACGACCCGACGCTGCAGCCCTGGTTCATCCTGGCCGGCATCGGCGCCCTGATCATCCTGGTCGGCATCCTGGCCTTCGTCATCCAGATCGCCGTCAGCATCAGGAACCGCGAGAAGCTGCGCGACACCACCGGCGATCCCTGGGACGGCCGCACCCTGGAGTGGTCCACAACCTCGCCGCCGCCGCCCTACAACTTCGCCTTCACGCCGGTCGTGCATGACCTCGACGCCTGGTACGACATGAAGACGCGGGGGCACCGCCCGCCCGCCGGCGGCTATCGCCCGATCCACATGCCGCGCAACACCGGCGCCGGGGTGATCCTCTCCGGGCTGGCGCTGGTCCTGGGCTTTGCGATGATCTGGTACATCTGGTGGCTGGCCGCCGTCAGCGCCGTGGCGCTGCTGGCCTATTCGATCCTGCACACCTTCAACTACGACCGGGACTACTTCATCCCGGTGGAGGATGTCGCCAGACAGGAGGGCGCCGGCCGCGCCCTGGAGGCAGGGGCATGAGCGCGACCTCGGCTGCGACGAGCGACGAGCCGACCTTCTACCTGATGGAGGAGGACGACCACGCGGGCGGGCATTCCAGCCCCACCCCGCTCGGCTTCTGGATCTACCTGATGAGCGACGCGCTGATCTTCGCGACGCTCTTCGCCACCTATGGCGTGCTGGCCACCGCCTACGCCGGCGGGCCGACGGCGCGCGAGCTCTTCGACCTGCCGCTGGTGGCGCTCAACACCGCCTTCCTGCTGGTGTCCTCGATCACCTACGGCATGGCGATGATGGACATGCACGAGGGCAAGACCGGCGGCGTGCGGGCGTGGCTGGCGATCACGGCCCTGTTCGGCCTCGCCTTCGTGGGGGTCGAGCTCTACGAGTTCTCGCACCTGATGGCCGAGGGCGCGACGCCCCAGCGCAGCGCCTTCCTCTCGGCCTTCTACACCCTGGTCGGCACCCACGGCCTGCACGTGACCTTCGGACTGATCTGGATCGGGGTGATGCTGGTGCAGGTGGGCCAGCGGGGGCTGAGCGTGGAGAACCGGCGGCGGCTGACCTGTCTGGGCATGTTCTGGCACCTGCTGGACGTGGTCTGGATCGGCGTCTTCACCTTCGTCTATCTGCTGGGAGCCGTCCTGTGACCGCGCACGACCACAGCCATCCCGTAGCGCACGAGGCGGACCACGGCTCGCGCCGGAGCTATCTGATCGGCTTCCTGCTGGCCGCGGTGCTGACCGCGATCCCGTTCTGGCTGGCGATGTCCGGCGTGCTCGAGGGCCGGATCACGGCGATCGTCGTCACCGTGCTGGCGCTGGTCCAGATCGTGGTGCACACCGTCTTCTTCCTGCACGTCAACACCAGGTCGGAAGGCGGCTGGACGCTGCTCACCCTGGTCTTCACCGCCATCATCGTGGTGATCGTCATCCTCGGGTCGCTATGGATCATGTACCATCTGCACGGCAACATGATGCCGATGGCGCCGCAGCCGCCCCCGCCGCCCGCCTGAGGCGCGGCGTCTTCCTCGCCCTCTGCCTGGCGCTGGCGGCGGCGTTCGCGGCCCTGGGGGTCTGGCAGGTCGAGCGGCTGCAGTGGAAGCGGGCGCTGATCGCGCGGGTCGAGGCGCGGCTGGCGGCCGCGCCGGCGCCGCTCCCCGCCTTCGCCGACTGGTCGCCGGACGACGCCTATACCCGCGTGACCGTGTCCGGGGTCTTCCTGCACGACCGCGAAACCCCGGTGCAGGCGGTCACCGAGCGCGGCGCGGGCTGGTGGGTAGTGACGCCCCTGCGGACCCCGATGGGCCTGGTGCTGGTCAACCGCGGGTTCGCGCCCACCGAGCTGAAGGCTCCGCAGAGCCGGCCGCTCGGCCAGGCGGCGGGACCGGTGCGCGTCACCGGCCTGCTGCGCGCCAGCGAGCCGGGCGGGGCCTTCCTGCGCCGCAACGCGCCGGCCGACGGGCGCTGGTACTCGCGCGACGTGGCGGCGATCGCCCGGGCCAAAGGGCTGGCGGGGCCCGTCGCCCCGTTCTTCATCGACGCCGACGCTACCCCCAACGCCGGCGGCTATCCGGTCGGCGGGCTGACGGTGGTCCGGTTCCGCAACAGCCACCTGGCCTACGCCCTCACCTGGTTCGGGCTCTGCGGCCTGTCGCTGGCCGGGGCGGCGATCCTCATCCGCTCGGGAAGGCGGGCCTGATGCAGACGCCGGTGCTGGCCCTAACCCTTGGACGCCGCGCCGCCCGGGCGGGCCTCTCGCCCGAGGCGGTGAGCGCCGAGAACATGCGGCTCCTGGCCCAGCTCAGGTGGGTCGCGGTGGCTGGCCAGCTGCTCACCGTCGGCCTGGTGCACTTCGCGTTGGGGATCGCCCTGCCGCTGGCGCCGATGCTGGGGGTGGTGGGGCTGCTGGTGCTGGCCAACCTCGCTGTGCTGCGGGTCGTGAAGCGCCGGCGGATCACCCAGGGCGCGATCTTCCTGGCGCTGCTCTTCGACGTGGTCGCCCTGGCGCTGCAGCTCTACCTCAGCGGCGGGGCGGAGAACCCGTTCATCTCGCTGTTCTTCCTGCAGGTGGTGCTGGGCGCGATCCTGCTCGACGCGGCGGCCGTCGGCGTGCTGGCCGCCGCGGCGGTCGCCGCCTATGCGATCCTGGCGAACGCCAGCCTGCCGCTGGCCTATCCGGCGGCCCTCGCGGCCTCGGCGGCCGCGCTGGAGCGGCTGGGGGCCTGGATCAGCTTCGCCCTGACCGGGACCCTGCTGGCGGTGTTCATCACCCGCATCATCCGCAACCTGCGAGCGCGCGACATCTACCTGGCGGAGCTGCGCCGGGCGGCGGTGGAGGAGGACGGCATCGTGCGCATGGGCCTGCTCGCCTCCGGCGCGGCGCACGAGCTGGGCACGCCGCTGTCGTCGCTGTCGGTGATCCTCAACGACTGGAGCCGCATGCCGCGGCTGACCGGCGACGCCGAACTAGGGCCGGAGCTGGCCGAGATGCAGCGCGAGGTGGCCCGCTGCAAGGCGATCCTCGGCGACCTGCTGCACTCGGCCGGCGCGCCGCGCATGGAGGAGCTGAGCAGCGTGCTGGCGGGGGAGTTCCTGGACGGCGCGGTGGCCGAGTGGCGGCTCATCCAGCCGTCGGTCCCGCTGACCTACCGCGCCGAGGGACTGGAAGGGGCCGTGCTGGCCGCCGAACCGGCGCTGCGCCAGGCGATCGACAACATCCTCGACAACGCCGCCGAGGTCTCGCCTTCCGGCGTCACGCTGGCGGCGGCGCGCACGGCCGAGGGGCTGGAGATCTCCGTCGCCGACGCCGGCCCCGGGTTCACCGCGGCGCAGCTGGCCTCGGTCGGCACGCCGCTGCAGTCCACCAAGGGGGCGGGGCGGGGCCTTGGCCTGTTCCTCGCCGCGGCCCTGGCGCGTAGGCTGGGCGGGCGGCTGACCGCCGCCAACCGCCCGGGGGGCGGCGCCGTCGTGCGCCTGGTGTTGCCCCTGGCGAACGACCGCGCCGCGGAGGCTTGATGGACGATTCGCGCCGACTGCTCATCGTCGAGGACGACGCCCGCTTCGCCGGGACGCTGCAGCGTTCGTTCGAGCGGCGCGGCTACCGGGTCTGGCTGGCCGCCGACGCGGCCGCGGTGGAGAAGGCCCTGGACGCCGCCTCGCCGCGGTTCGCCGTCGTCGACCTCAAGCTGGGGACCGGCTCGGGCCTGGTCTGCGTGCAGCGGCTGCACGCCTTCGACCCGCAGATGCGGATCGTGGTGCTGACCGGCTACGCCAGCATCGCCACGGCCGTCGAGGCGATCAAGCTGGGCGCCTGCCACTACCTGGCCAAGCCCTCCAACGCCGACGACATCGAGGCGGCCTTCGACAGCGCCCCGAGCGGCGACGTGACGGCCCGCATCACCGCCCGGCCGACCTCGATCAAGACCCTGGAGTGGGAACGGATCAACGAGACCCTCGTCGAGACCGACTTCAACATCTCCGAGACCGCCCGGCGGCTGGGCATGCATCGCCGCACCCTGGCCCGCAAGCTGGTGAAGCGGCAGGTCAACTAGCGGGGCGGGGCGATCAGATCGCCCGGGCGCGGCCTTCCCAATAGGGCGCGCGGACCTTGTTGCGCTGGATCTTGCCCGCCTCGCTGCGAGGCAGGTCGGACGCGAAGTCGAGGCCCCGGGGGACCTTGTACCTGGCGACCACGCGGGCGGCGTAGTCGAGGATCTCGCGCTTCAGCGCTTCCGACGGCTCGTAGCCGGGCTTGAGCTGGATGACCGCGCGGACT
>JADZBR010000023.1 GCA_020852035.1 Caulobacteraceae bacterium | reverse complement strand
CCGGCGAGGCGGGTCGATTACGCGGCAGGTAATGGCGGCGCGGCCGAGTCTAGAAAAAGCCCCTCCCCCTTGCGGGGAGGGGTTGGGGTGGGGGTGTCAACGGAGGATCATCCGGCGAAGCCCCGCCTGGAGCCTGGTCGGAAAATCACAGGCCTACACCCCCACCCCCGAACCCTCCCCGCAAGGGGGAGGGGAGAGGCCACGGTTAGCCGCTCGTTAAGCACGTGAGCGCTACAGGCTGAATCACCGACGCTTTTCCCGAGTCAGCCTTGCTCGCGCGCTTCCAGACCTACGCCCCGACAGCGCTCCTGGCGGTGCTCATCGCTTATTTCGCCTTCCACGCCTTCACCGGCGAGCGGGGCCTCTTGATGCGCGACCAGCGCGACGCCACCCTGGCCGCCCGCAAGGCCGAGCTGAAGCGCCTGGAAGCGCAGCGCAACGATCTGGAAGTCCGCGCCCAGCTGTTGCGCGACACCAGCCTTTCGGCCGATCTTTTGGAAGAGCGCGCCAGTTCCCTCCTAGGCTACGTCGGCCCCAGGGACTATGTGATCCGCACCAGCCGCTGATCGCGGCGAAACTTGCCTGCGTGACGCCCGTTTGCGACATGCAAAGGCGCAGCGGACCCAAGGAGCGCGCAATGGCGCGGGCGCAGACAGCGCGAAAGACGAACAATGCGGCCAGGCCCGCCGCCAAGGCTGCAAAGACGCCCGGCAAGCCGGGCCCCGGCAAGGTCGGCAAGGACGACCTGCTCAAGTTCTACCGCGACATGCTGCTCATCCGCCGGTTCGAGGAGCGCGCGGGCCAGCTCTACGGCATGGGGCTGATCGGCGGGTTCTGCCACCTCTACATCGGCCAGGAAGCGATCGCCGTCGGCGTGCAGTCGATCCAGGAGGAGGGCGACCAGGTCATCACCGGCTACCGCGACCACGGCCACATGCTGGCCTGCGGCATGGACCCCAGGGAAGTGATGGCCGAGCTCACCGGGCGCATCGACGGCTCGTCGAAGGGCAAGGGCGGCTCGATGCACATGTTCTCCACCGAGGCCGGCTTCTACGGCGGCCACGGCATCGTCGGGGGGCAGGTGCCGCTCGGCACGGGGCTGGCCCTGGCCAACAAGTACCGCAAGAACGGCAAGGTGGCCTTCACCTACTTCGGCGACGGCGCGGCCAACCAGGGGCAGGTCTACGAGAGCTTCAACATGGCCGAGCTCTGGAGCCTGCCGGTCGTCTACGTGATCGAGAACAACCAGTACGCCATGGGCACGAGCATCGAACGCTCGTCCTCCGAGACCCACCTCTACAAGCGCGGCGCCTCGTTCCGCATCCCGGGCGAGGAGGTCGACGGCATGGACGTGGTCGCGGTGCGGCAGGCCGCCGCCAAGGCTGCCGCCCATGCCCGCTCCGGCGAGGGGCCGTACATTCTGGAGATGAAGACCTACCGCTACCGCGGCCACTCGATGAGCGACCCGGCCAAGTACCGCACCCGCGAGGAGGTGGACGAGGTCAGGAAGACCCGCGACCCCATCGACCACCTGCAGGAGCGGCTGGAGAAGGAAGGCCACGCCGACGACGCGGCGCTGAAGGCCATCGACGCCGAGGTGAAGAAGATCGTCGCCGACGCCGCTGAATTTGCTCGCACTTCGCCCGAGCCGCCGGCCAGCGACCTCTACACCGACGTCTACCTGGAGGCCGCTCAGTGACCGACGTACTGATGCCGGCGCTCTCTCCGACCATGGAGGAGGGCACCCTCGCCAAGTGGCACGTCAAGGAAGGCGACAATGTCCGCTCGGGCGACGTGATCGCCGAGATCGAGACCGACAAGGCGACGATGGAGGTCGAGGCGGTCGACGAGGGCGTGATCGAGGCCATCCTGGTGCCCGAGGGGACCGAGGAGGTGAAGGTCAACACCCCGATCGCCCGTCTCGCGGGCGGGACAGCCGAGACGGATAAAGGCGAGACATCGCAGGACAAAGCCGAGACAGGCGAGACATCCGCCGCTGCGCCCGCCCCTGTGGCCAAGCCCGCCGCCGATGAATCCAAGGCCGGCGCCCCGGAAAAGGCGCCACCGGAGACAGCCGAGACTAAGAGCCAGGGCGAAGGCCCGGCCGCCGTCGTTCCAGCCAGGACGCTGAAGGACCCCGAGGTCCCGGCCGGCGCCAAACTGGTCAAGACCACCGTCCGCGACGCCCTGCGCGACGCCATGGCCGAGGAGATGCGCCGCGACGAGGGCGTGTTCCTGATGGGCGAGGAAGTCGCCCAGTACCAGGGCGCCTACAAGGTCAGCCGCGAGCTGCTGCAGGAGTTCGGCGAGCGCCGGGTGATCGACACCCCGATCACCGAGTATGGGTTCGCGGGCCTGGGCGTCGGCGCGGCGATGGCGGGCCTGAAGCCGATCGTCGAGTTCATGACCTTCAACTTCGCCATGCAGGCGATTGATCACATTATCAATTCCGCCGCCAAGACGCTCTACATGTCCGGCGGCCAGATCAAGTGCTCGGTGGTGTTCCGCGGGCCGAACGGCGCGGCCGCCAGGGTCGCGGCCCAGCACAGCCAGGACTATTCCAGCTGGTACGCGCATGTGCCCGGCCTGAAGGTGATCGCCCCCTACGACGCGGCCGACGCCAAGGGCCTGCTCAAGGCAGCGATCCGCGACCCGAACCCGGTGGTCTTCCTGGAGCACGAGATGCTCTACGGCCAGGAGTTCGACGTGCCGGAGACGGACGACTGGGTGCTGCCGATCGGCAAGGCCAAGGTCCGCCGCGAGGGCTCCGGCGTCACCCTCACCGCCCACTCGCGGATGGTCGGCCTGGCGCTCGCCGCCGCCGAGGAACTGGCCGGGGAGGGGATCGAGGCGGAGGTCATCGACCTGCGCACCCTGCGCCCGCTGGACCACGAGACGATCCTGGAAAGCGTGAAGAAGACCAACCGCCTGGTCAGCGTCGAGGAAGGCTGGGGCCCGATGGGCGTCGGCGCCGAGATCGTCGCCCGCGTGGTCGAGCACGCCTTCGACTGGCTGGATGCGCCCCCTCTGCGCGTCCACCAGGAGGACGTGCCGATGCCCTACGCGGCCAACCTCGAGGCCCTGTCGCTGCCCTCGGTCGAGAAGATCGTGAAGGCGGTCAAGCAGGTGGCCTACAAGTGAGCCCGACCCACGAGTGGCGGGCCGGCGGCTGCCACTGTGGCGGCGTGCGGTTCGAGGTGGCGTTGCCGGCGCGCGTCGAGGCGCAAGCCTGCAACTGCTCCATGTGCCGCAAGGCCGGCTTCGTGCACATCATCGTGCCGGAGAGCCGCTTTCGCGTGATCAAGGGGGCCGAGCGGCTCTCGACCTACACCTTCAACACCGGCGTCGCGCGCCACCTCTTCTGCGCCGACTGCGGGATCAAGAGCTTCTACCGGCCGCGGTCGAACCCGGACGGCTGGTCGGTCAACGCCCGCTGCCTGGACGATGACCAAAGCCTCGACATCGAAATCGTCCACTTCGACGGCCGCAACTGGGAAGCCAACGCCGCCGCCCTGACGCACCTGAGCCGAGAGGACTGAATGCCGATCGACGTCCTGATGCCCGCCCTCTCGCCGACGATGGAGGAGGGCGCCCTCGCCAAGTGGCACGTGAAGGTGGGCGACGCCGTGCGCTCGGGCGACGTGATCGCCGAGATCGAGACCGACAAGGCGACCATGGAGGTCGAGGCGGTCGACGAAGGCACGGTCGAGGAGATCCTGGTGCCCGAGGGCACGGAAGGCGTTAAGGTCAACGCCCCCATCGCCCGCCTGAGCGGCGAGGGCGAGCCCGCCAAGGCTCCGGAGCCGGAAGCCAAGGCCGAAGCGCCTGCCCAGGAAGCGCCGAAGGCCGAACCTGAAGCCAAGGCTGAAGCGCCCAAGGCTGAGCCCGCCAAGTCTGAAGAGAAAGCCGCCGAGCCGAAAGCTGAAGCCGCGCTCGCAAAGCCGGCGGCCAAGGCGGTCGGTGAACGCATCTTCGCCTCGCCCCTGGCACGTCGCCTCGCCGAGCAGAAGGGTATCGATCTCGCCAGCGTGACCGGCTCCGGCCCGCACGGCCGGATCATCAAGGCGGACATCGACGCCGCCAAGCCGGGCGCCGCGCCCGCGCCGAAGGCCGCCTCGGCCCAGGCTCCGACCGCCGCGCCCACCGCCGCCCCGGCGGCCGAGCATCACACCCTGGCCCAGCTCGGCATCCCCGACGGCTCCTACGACCTCGTGCCGCTGGACGGCATGAAGAAGACCATCGCCAAGCGGATGACCGAGAGCTTCCGCGACGTGCCGCACTTCCCGCTGACCGTCGACATCGAGCTCGACGCCCTTCTGGCGGCGCGGGCGAAGATCAACGCCGGCCTTGAGAAGGAAGGCGTGAAGGTCAGCGTCAACGACCTGGTCATCAAGGCCACCGCCTCCGCCCTGATGCGCGTGCGCGAGGCCAACGCCAGCTATTCGCCCGAAGGCATCGCCATGCACCACGACGCCGACGTCGCCATGGCGGTGGCCATCGACGGCGGCCTGATCACCCCGATCATCCGCAAGGCGCAGGGCAAGGGCCTGGCCCAGATCGCCACCGAGGCCAAGGACCTGGCCGAGCGCGCCCGCAGCCGCAAGCTGAAGCCCGAGGAGTTCCAGGGCGGCACCTTCACGGTCTCCAACCTCGGCATGTTCGGCATCAAGTCGTTCGCCTCGATCATCAACCAGCCGCAGGGCTGCATCCTCTCGGTCGGCGCCGGCGAGAAGCGCCCGGTGGTGAAGAACGACGCCCTGGCCATCGCCACGGTGATGAGCGTCACCCTGACCTGCGATCACCGCGTGGTCGACGGCGCCATCGGCGCGCGTTGGCTCAGCGTTTTCAAGGCGATGATCGAAGATCCTATGACGATGCTGGTGTCGCCCGATGGATTTCGACCTCGTTGTCATCGGCTCCGGCCCCGGCGGCTATGTGACCGCCATCCGCGCCAGCCAGCTGGGCCTGAAGACCGCCATCGTCGAGCGGGCCGAGCTCGGCGGGGTATGCCTCAACTGGGGCTGCATCCCCACCAAGGCGCTGCTGAAGTCCGGCGAGGTCTACGAGGAGCTCGGCCACCTGGAGGACTACGGCCTGAAGACCGAGGGCCGCAGCTTCGACTTCGCCAAGGTGGTGGAGCGCTCGCGCAAGGTTTCCGCCCAGCTGAACGCCGGCGTCGCGTTCCTGATGAAGAAGCACAAGATCGAGGTGATCGCCGGGACGGCGCGCCTGGAGAAGGGCTCTCCCGCCCCGAAGGTCGTGGTGAAGCTGAACGACGGCGGCTCGCGGACGGTGCAGGCCAAGAACGTGATCCTGGCCACCGGCGCTCGGGCGCGGACCATCCCGGCGGTCGGCCTAGAGCCTGACGGCGAGCGCATTTGGACCTATCGCGAGGCGCTGGTCCCGAAGTTCGCGCCGAAGACGCTGGTGGTCATCGGTTCAGGCGCCATCGGCATCGAGTTCGCCAGTTTCTTCCGCGCTCTAGGGTCGGAAGTTACGGTGATCGAGGCCCTGCCGCGCATCCTGCCGGTCGAGGACGAGGAGGTCTCCGCCGCCGCCCAGAAGGCGTTCCAGAAGCGCGGCCTGAAGTTCCGCGTCGGCGCCTCGGTGAAGAAGCTCTCCAGCTCCAAATCCGGCGTGAAGGTCGAGCTGGAAGCCGGCGGCAAGGCCGAAACCCTGGAGGCCGAGGTCGCCATCGTCGCCGTCGGGATCGCCGGCAATGTCGAGGACCTGGGCCTGGAGGCGCTGGGCGCCGAGGTCGAGAAGGGCCACATTGTCGTCGACGGCCACGGCGCCACGGGCGTGCCCGGCCTCTACGCCATCGGCGACGTCGCCGGCCCGCCCTGGCTGGCCCACAAGGCGAGCCACGAGGGCGTCCACTGCGTGGAGCACATCGCCGGCTTTGCGCCCACGAACCTGACCTCGCCGATCCCCGGCTGCACCTATTCGACCCCGCAGATCGCCTCCATCGGCCTCACCGAGGCCCAGGCCAAAGAGGGCGGGCGCAAGGTCAAGGTCGGCCGCTTCCCGTTCCGCGTGAACGGCAAGGCCATCGCCTCCGGCGAAACCGAGGGCTTCGTGAAGCTGGTGTTCGACGAGGCCACGGGCGCCCTGATCGGCGCGCACATGATCGGCGCGGAGGTCACCGAGATGATCCAGGGCTATGCGCTGGCCATCACCATGGAAGCCACCGAGGCCGAGCTGCAAGCCACGGTCTATCCCCACCCGACCATGAGCGAGGCCATGCACGAGGCCGCCCTCGACGCCTATGGGCGCGTGCTGCACATTTAATCCCTCTCCCGGTCGGGAGAGGGAAACCCGACGGCGAAGCCGGCGGGAGGGTGAGGGGCTCCGGCCTCTCCGGATAGGGCGCAAGCCCTCATCCTCGCCGCGCTTCGCGCGTCTATCCTTCTCCCGACCGGGAGAAGGAGCCTTAAGACCGAGCCTTCTTCGCCTTGCCCGCCGCCGCCGCGGCCTCCTCGGTCTCCACCATCCGCTGGATGGCCACATAATCGGTTTTGCCGGTGCCCAGCACGGGCACCTCGATCACCTTCAGGATCGAGCGCGGCACGGCGATCTCCGGGGCGCCCAGGCTCTTGGCGTGGGCGATGAGGGGACCGGTGTCGGCGCCCTGCTTGTCGGTGACCAGCACCAGCTTCTCGCCCTTCTTGGCGTCCGGCATGGAGATCACCGCATGGCGCGAGTCCGGCCACACCGCGATCGCCAGGTCCTCGGCCGCCGTCAGCGAGACCATCTCGCCGCCGATCTTGGCGAAGCGCTTCACCCGCCCGAGGATGGTGATCCAGTCGTCGCCCGAGATCTCCACCACGTCGCCGGTGTCGTGCCAGCCGCCCTCCGGCGGATCGATGCCGCCGTCGGCGCGCAGGTAGCCGGCCATGATGTTCGGCCCGCGCAGATAGAGCCGCCCGCCGCGCGGGATGCCCTCCACGGGTTCGAGGCGGGTCTCCACGCCGGGCAGGAGCCCGCCGACCGTGCCCCGGCGGTTGTCGGTCGGCTTGTTCACCGCCACCACCGGCGCGGCCTCGGTGGCGCCGTAGCCTTCCAGCACCGGCACGTCGCCGAAGCGTTCGCGGATCAGGTTGTGGGTCTCCTCGCGCACCTTCTCGGCGCCGCAGACGATGAACTGCAGCCCCGCCAGCTCATCCCGCTCGGCCGAGCGGGCGTACTGGTTCACGAAGGTGTCGGTGGCCAGGAGGATCGAGGCCCTGGAGTCCTTGATCAGCGGCGGGATCTGCTTGATGTGCAGCGGCGAGGGGTACTGGAACGCCTTCATTCCGGTGAACAGCGGCAGGAACACCCCGCCGGTCAGCCCGAAGCAGTGGAAGATCGGCAGCGGGTTGAACATCACCCAGTTCGGGTCGAGGTCGATGTGCTCGGCGATCTGGCTGACGTTGGCGATCAGGTTGGCGTTGGTCAGCATCACCCCGCGCGGCGCGCCGAAGCTGCCCGAGGTGAAGAGGATCACGCCGGGATCAGACGCCTTGGCGGGCGCGCGGAACTGCCTGGGGAAGGCGGCGGCGGCGGCGGCGTAGAGCTTGTCCGGCAGGCCGATGGAGGCGCGCACGTCCTCCAGGTAGGTGATCTCGGCGACCTGCTCGAGCGCGTCGACCACGTCGTGCAGCTTGCCCTGCTCGATGAAGCGGTGGGCGGTGAGCACGTTCTTGACGCCGGCCAGCTCGCAGGCCGCGCGCAGGTTCCGCAGGCCCGCGGTGAAGTTCAGCATGGTCGGCGTGCGGCCGAAGGCGTGCAGGGCGAAGAAGGTCACCACCCCGGCGTTGCCGGAGGGGAGCAGCACGGCCACCCGCTCGCCCGGCTCGGTGAAGCCGGCGATCTTGCGCCCCAGCGCGAAGGCGGCGCGCAGCAGGTCGGTGTAGCTGAGCGGACTGCGCTCCTGGTCCTCCAGGATCGGCTTTTTGGCGCCGTAGCGCTTGCTGGCGGCCAGCAGGGCGTCGATCAGCCCGCTATTGGCCCCCACGTCGTTCGGACGCGGCATCTTGCGGCGTTTCCTCCCCGGTCGCCTGGCGAGCGGCGACGCTATCCGGCGGCGAGGGCGATGAAAAGCTCTGCAACGCGGCGTGATCGCGCCGTTCGCGCACGAAGCGGTCGATCTCGTCCAGCCAGCGCGCGCGGGCGGCATCGGCTTCCAGGTGCAGCGCCGGCCAGGCGCCGGGCAGGCGGACCAGGCGGCATTGGCCCGCGCAGAGCGCCTGGGCCTGTTGCGCCTCGTCCCCGGTCAGCACCAGGACGCCCGCACCGGCGGAAGGCGAGGGGGCTTGCGCCAGGGTCAGCGGCGCGGCCGGCCGGCGCAGGTCCGGGTTGGCCAGCTTCCAGGCGTTGCGCACGCCGCCGCGGGCCGCATCGTGGGTGAGCTTGTCGGCCACGTCGTCGGGCGTGCGGCGCGACCAGCCTTCGCCGCCGATCCCCAGCCGCCCGGCCAGCCCGCCCTCGCCCTCGGGCGCCGGGGCGGAGAGGATGAGGCCGGCGGCGGGCCGTCCCGCCAGGGCGGCCAGCGCCACGGCGGCGGCGCGGCGATCGGCCAGCACTGCGACCGGCCGGCTCTCGGGCCGGATGACGCCGTCCAGCATCGCGCGGACGCCGCGCACCGCCTCTTCGCCGGCCGCGCCGCGCGGCGGGCCGGAGAGGCCATAGCGGCCCGAGCCGCCCTGGCCGGGGGCCTCCAGCACCCAGACGGTGTGGCCGCGCAGGCCCAGGTCGCGGGCGGTCTCGAACCACATCTCGGCGCTGTCGCCGGGGTCCGGCAGGATCAGGATTTCCCCGCGCGGCGCGCCCGGCGGGGCCGCGACGCCGTAGCGCTGCACCGGCGCCTCGCCGACCTGCAGGAAGCCCCAGGCCCAGCCCTCCGGCGGGGCGACTCGCTCGGCCAGACCCGGCGGCGTGCGGCTCTCGGCGAAGGGCTCGCGCGAACTCTCCTGGCTGCAGCCGGCGAGCGCAAGCGCGGCGATCAGGGCGACAATCGAAAGCCCCTCCCCCTTTCGGGGAGGGGTTGGGGTGGGGGTGTCAGCTCCGCGCCGGCCGATCGGGCTCCAAGACAACAGAGTCACAGGCCTGCACCCCCACCCCCGACCCCGCCCCGAACGGGGGAGGGGAGGCGAACTTTGCGCCTTCTTCCCTGCGGTCACATGGGGACGCAAGCCTCGCGCTTGATCCCGGGCCTTCAAAGGACGATCTAGGCGGCATGGCGACGGTTATCGACACCCTGGCGGCCCGCCCCCGGCACCCCGAGAAGCAGGCGAACGCGGAAACGCCCCTGCTGCGCAAGCCCGAGTGGCTGCGCGTGCGAGCGCCCGGCTCGGAGGGCTACCTCGCCACCCGCAACATCGTGCGCCAGCACGGCCTGACCACCGTCTGCGAAGAGGCCGGCTGCCCCAACATCGGCGAGTGCTGGAGCCAGAGCCACGCCACCATGATGATCATGGGCGAGACCTGCACACGGGCCTGCGCCTTCTGCAACGTCGCCACGGGCCTGCCCAACCCGCTCGACCCCACCGAGCCGGCCCGCGTCGGCGAGGCGGTGGCCAGGATGGGTCTGAAGCACGTGGTCATCACCTCGGTGGACCGCGACGACCTCGACGACGGCGGCGCGGCTCACTTCGCCGAGACCGTGCGCGCCATCCGCGCCGCCGCGCCGGCTGCGACCATCGAAATCCTGACACCCGACTTCCTGCGCAAGACCGGCGCGGCCGAGACGGTGATCGATTCCAGGCCCGACGTCTTCAACCACAACCTGGAGACCGTGCCCCGGCTCTACCTCTCGATCCGGCCCGGCGCGCGCTACTTCCACTCCCTGCGCCTCTTGGAGCGCGTGAAGGAGCGCGACCCGCAGCAGTTCACCAAGTCCGGCATCATGGTCGGCCTCGGCGAGACCAAGCCGGAGGTGATGCAGGTGATGGACGACATGCGCTCGGCCGGCGTCGACTTCATCACCATCGGCCAGTACCTGCAGCCGACCCGCAAGCACGCCGCCGTCGACCGCTTCGTGACCCCGGACGAGTTCGCCGCCTACGCCGCCATCGCCCGGGCCAAGGGCTTCCTGATGGTGTCCTCCAGCCCGCTGACCCGCTCCTCGCACCACGCCGGCGAGGACTTCGCGCGTCTCAAGGCGGCCCGCGCCGCGCAAGGCTGACCGCGGGCTTGCGCCACCACGTCGAAAAGACGCTGCCCTACGCGCCCGACCAGCTGTTCCAGCTGGTCGGCGACATCGACAGCTATCCTGAGTTCGTGCCCTGGGTCACCGGCATGCGGACCTGGAACCGCGTCGATGACGGCGCGGGCGTCAGCGGCGCGGACGCCGAGGCCCAGATCGGCTTCTCCTTCCTAAAGGAGCGGTTCTCCACCCGCGTGCGCCGATACGCCGGCGAACGGTTGGTGACCGTGCGGCTGCTCTCCGGCCCCTTCAGGACGCTCGACAACAGCTGGCGTTTCCTGCCGGACGGGGAGGGGACGCGGGTGGTGTTCGACATCGACTTCGCCTTCAAGACCCGCCTGCTCGACGGCCTCCTGCAGGCCAATTTCGACCATGCGGTCTCACGCCTGATGGGCTGTTTCGAGGACCGCGCGGCCCAGCTCTACGGCCGCCCGGCCTAGCGGCGTCCCCGCCGGCCCCGGTCGTGTTAACCTCCGCGGATGCCCCAAACGCCGCACCAGCGCGCCGAGGCCGAGCTGACCGCCTACGGCCTTAGCCTACCGGAAACCGACGCCGCGCCCGGTTGGGCTTTCACCCGCTGCCTGCGGGTGCGTGGCAGGATGTTCGCCGTCTTCGGCGACAAGGCCCAGCCGCTCGACGCCCTGACGATCATCGTCAAGCTGCCGGTCTCCTACGAGATGGTGCAGGAGCTTCCGTTCGTTCGGCCAGGCAGCCTCTGGTATCGCCAGCACCAGTGGGCGATCGCCCATTTCGGCCCCGAGGACGACATCCTCGCCGAGCTCGACACGCTGAGGGCCTGGCTGCGGCAGAGCTATGTCGCCATGGCGCCGAAACGGCTGGGCCGGCAGGTCGAGCCCTAGGCGCAGCGGTCCCGCAGCATCTGCAGCGCCGACTGCACGGCCGCCATCTGCACCTCGTGGCGCTCCATCATGTCGAAGTGCTCCTCGCGGTGCATGAGGCCCTGGTTGGCGCGGGCGGTGGCGATGTGAACGGTGCCCACCGGCTTCATCGGGGTGCCGCCAAGCGGGCCGGCGACCCCGGTGATCGCCACCGAGATGTGGGCGTTGGACGCTTCCAGCGCCCCCTCGGCCATCATCCGCGCCACCGGCTCGGACACCGCCCCGAGGTCGGCGATCAGGTCGCCCGGCACGCCCAGGATCTCGGCCTTGGCGCGATTGGTATAGGTCACGAAGCCGCGCTCGAAGACGTCGGAGGCCCCCGAGACCGCGCAGATCGCCGCCGCCACCAGGCCGCCAGTGCAGCTTTCTGCGGTGACGATTCGCAACTGCCGCTCGCGCGCCTCGTCGATCAGCAGCCGCGCCAGGGTCTCGACTTCCAGGGGAAACATGGGGGCGGGCTCCGAACGCGCTGGTCAAGGGGAGAGCGAAACCACAACATTGGCGCCCCCGCATCAAGCCGAATCGAGGTCATGACCGCGCCCGCCGCCCACGCCCGCTCGACGGCTGGCCCGATGGCCATGCTGGCGGCCACGGTCTTCACCAGCGCGGGCCTGGTCTTCCTGGTGCAGCCGATGGCCGGCCGGCTGGTGCTGCCGAGCCTCGGCGGCTCGCCTTCGGTGTGGAACACCAGCATGGCCTTCTTCCAGGCCGCGCTGCTGGCGGGCTACGCCTACGCCCATCTGCTGCAGCGCCTGCGGTCCATCCGCGTGCAGATGGTCGTGCACCTGGGCCTGCTGCTGCTGGCCGCCCTGGTCCTGCCTCTGCACGTGACCGGCCTGCTTGGCCCGCCATCGAGCGGCCAGCCGGCGTTCTGGCTGCTCGGCGTGCTCACCCTGTCGCTCGGCGCGCCCTTCGCCATGCTCTCCTCGACCGCGCCGCTGATCCAGGCGTGGTACGCCAGGAGTCTCGCCCACGAGACCGGGCGCGAACCCTACGGCCTCTATGCGGCCAGCAACCTCGGCAGCCTGCTGGCGCTGGCCGCCTACCCGCTGTTGGTCGAACCCAATTCCACCCTGAACAGCCAGACCCTGGGCTGGAGCGTCGGCTATGGCCTGTTCGTGCTGCTGATCGCGGCCAGCGGGGTCATGCTGATCCGCCGCGGCGTGGCCGCGACGGCGACCGAGGCGGGCGAGGCGGCGGCGAGCGTCACCTGGCGCGACCGCCTGTCATGGCTGGCCCTGGCGGCCATCCCTTCCAGCCTGATGCTCGGGGTGACCGCGCACATCGCCACCGACGTCGCCTCCGCGCCCTTCCTCTGGGTGGCGCCGCTGGCCCTCTATCTGGTCACCTTCATCCTGGTGTTCCGCGACACCCCGGCGATCCCGCCGCGATCAGTGCTGCTCGTGCAGGCGTTCGCCATCGTCTTCTGCATCGCCCTGACACCCTTCCGGACCGCCAACCTGCTGGCGCAGATCGCGATCCATCTGAGCGCCTTCTTCCTGACCGCCCTGGTCTGCCACCAGGCGCTCTACGCCCGCCGCCCGCCGCCCGCCCGGCTCACCGAGTTCTACATGTGGATGTCTCTGGGCGGCGTGGTCGGCGGCGCGTTCAATGCGTTCGTGGCGCCGGCGATCTTCCCGGACGTGTGGGAGTATCCGCTGGTCCTGGCGCTGGCGGTTCTGGCCAGGCCCTGGGGCGGTGACCGGGCGCCCGCGACCGCATGGATCTACTGCGTGGCGGGTATCGTCTTCGCGGTCGCCTCGGTGGTGGCGCGCGACGTTTCGGGGCCGGATTTCGTCTACGCGGCCCTGCTGATCGCTGGCGGCGCCTGCGCCATCGTCGTGCGCGACCGGGCCTGGATGATGCTGGCGGTGCTGGCGGTGGTCTCCATCGCGGCCGCCGCCCTGGGCGATCGCACCGATGTGCAGAGGACCTCCCGCAGCTTCTTCGGAGTGCTGCGCGAGTCGCGTACCGACGATCCCTCGCTCGGCGGCGAGGTCCGCATGCTCGCCCACGGCACCACCCTGCATGGGGCCCAGCCGCAGGCCGAAGAATGGAAGTGCCGCCCGACGGTTTACTACGCCCCCGGCGGGCCGATCGGGCGGACCTTCCGGACCGAGCAGGCCCGCAAACCCGGTCTCCGCATCGGGGCGGTCGGGCTGGGCACGGGCGCGGTGGCGGCTTATGTGCGGCCGACCGATCGGCTGACCTTCTTCGAGATCGATCCGCTGGTGGTGAAGATCGCCGCCGGCGATGGCCCCTTCACCTTCGTGCGCGACTGCGCCAAGGGCCCGGTCGATGTCGTGATCGGCGATGCGCGCCTGACCCTGGCGCAGCAGCCGGACCAGACCTTCGACCTGCTCCTGATCGACGCCTTCTCGTCGGACGCCATCCCGACCCACCTGATGACCGTCGAGGCGCTGCGGGGTTATCTGGCGAAGCTGAAGCCTGACGGCGTGCTGATCCTGCACCTGTCCAATCGCAATCTCGAACTGCGCGACATCGCCCAGGCGGTGGCGTTGGAGGCCGGCGGCGCGGCGCTGATCCAGCGGCACCACCCGCCGGAGGGCGTCTCGGTCCTCTGGGAGAGCGACGAGGACGTGATGATCGTCGGCCATTCGATGCAGGCGCTGGCCCCCTACGCCGCCGATCCGTCATGGCGGGTCGCCAGGCGGGGGGAAACGCGTCCCTGGACGGACGACTACACCAACGTCTTCGGGGCCCTGGCCAGGCAGATGCGGGAGCGCTGGGCGACGGTTTCGCAGTAGGCCGCTAGGCCGGGGTTTCCACGGCCACGACGGCCTGGGCGAGCAAGCCTTCCCGTCGCCCGGTGAAGCCCATCGCCTCGGTGGTGGTCGCCTTCACGCTGACACGGTCGAGCGGCAGGCCGAGGAGTGCGGCCACGCGCTGGCGCATCGCCGCCCGATGCGGCGCGATCTTCGGCGCTTCGCAGACCAGGGTGACGTCGACATTCGCCACCCGCCCGCCGCGCCGGGCGATGCGTTCGGCCGCGAAGGTGACGAACCGGTGCGACGCCGCGCCCCGCCACTTCGGATCGGACGGCGGGAAGTGCTCGCCGATGTCGCCGTCGCCGATCGCCCCGAGCAGGGCGTCGGTCAGGGCGTGCAGGCCCGCGTCGGCGTCGGAATGTCCGACCAGGCCGTGGGTGTGGGCGATACGCACGCCGCACAGGTCAACGCCGTCGCCCGGCCCGAACCGATGGGCGTCGACGCCCTGGCCGATTCGGGTGATGCGCGCGCCGGCGGCCAGTTGCTCGGCCATCTCGAAATCCTCCGGATAGGTGAGCTTGAACAGCTTCGGATCGCCCGCCGTCAGAACGATCCGGCCGCCAAGGGCCTCCAGCATCGAGGCTTCATCGGTCGCTTCCCTCGCCGCGTCCCACGCCGCTGCCGCCCGCCGCAGCGGACCGAGGCGGAACGCCTGCGGGGTCTGCGCCCGCAAGAGGCCGGTCCGGTCAACGGTCGTGACCGTGGCGTCGCGCCGCCGCTTCAACGTGTCGGCCACGGGCAGGGCGGGGAGGGCGGCGTCGGCGCCGTCGAGGGCCTGCACGAGGCCGGCGATGGTTTCCCGCGCCAGGAAGGGGCGGGCCGCATCATGGATCAGCACGATCTCGCCGTCGCCCAGGCCGTCCAGGGCCTCGAGCCCAGCAGCGACAGAGCGGGCGCGGGTGTCGCCGCCGGCGACGAGGCGCAGCCCCGGAAGTCCCGCCAGGGCCG
Organism: Caulobacteraceae bacterium; assembly: GCA_020852035.1. Taxonomy (GTDB): domain Bacteria; phylum Pseudomonadota; class Alphaproteobacteria; order Caulobacterales; family Caulobacteraceae; genus Phenylobacterium. The sequence continues at coordinate 5,032 of JADZBR010000023.1, read as the reverse complement.
CCCCCGCCAGGTCGACGCAGTCCTCCGCGACGACGACCACGACTTCCCGAGCCCCGCCGGCCAGCAGGCTTTCCACCGACCAGCGGGCGATCGCGCGGCCGGCGAGGCGCCGCCAGGCTTTCGGCAGGCCCTCGCCCGCCCGCAGGCCCGCGCCGGCGGCGACAACGATCGCGGTGAACGTCATGCGCGCTGTCTAGCCGTCAGGCGGTGGCTGTCCAGCCTTTCCAGAAACACGCAGTTGCCTAAAAAGTTAGCGATGGCTATGCATAACAAATGAGCAGTTCCTTGTGCATCGGGCCCGGGGAGGTCGGCGGCCGGGCCTGGATCGCGCCGATGACCGGCGTCTCCGACCTGCCGTTCCGCCGCGCGGCCTCGCGGCAGGGCGCGGCCTATGTGGCGACCGAGATGGTCGCCAGCGCCGAGTTCGCGCGCGGGCGGCCCGACGTCGTGCGCCGCGCCGCCGTCGGCGAGGGCCTGCCGCTGATGGTCGTGCAGTTGGTCGGCCGCGATCCGCTGGAGATGGCCGCGGGCGCCCGTCTGGCGGCGGCGGCCGGCGCGCAGGTGATCGACCTCAATTTCGGCTGTCCGGCCAAGGAGGTGACGGGGGTCCAGTGCGGATCGGCGCTGATGCGCGAACCCGAGCTCGCCGAAACCGTCGTCGCGCGGGTCGTCGATGCGGTGGAGGGTCCCGTCACCGTGAAGATGCGCACCGGCTGGGACGAGGAGACCCGCAACGCGCCGGAGCTGGCGGCTCGCTTCGTCCTGCGCGGCGCGCGGGCCATTACGGTCCACGGCCGCACGCGCTCGCAGTTCTACAAGGGCCAGGCGGACTGGGCGTTCGTGCGCGAGGTGAAGCAGGCTGTCGGTGTCCCGGTGATCGTCAACGGCGATATCGTCGATCGGGACTCCGCGGTCATCGCGCTGGAGCGCTCGGGCGCCGACGGCGTGATGGTCGGGCGGGGCGTCTACGGCCGGCCCTGGATCGCGGCCGAGCTCGACGCCGGACTGCGGGGCCAGGCGCATGCGCCCCCGGACGGCGAGGCGCGGCTCTCGCTGGTGCTCGACCACTTCCGCGACAGCCTGAGCTTCTACGGCGACCGGCTGGGGCTGAGGATCTTCCGCAAGCATCTGGCCGCCTACATCGAGCAGGGACCGCGGCCGGTCGACGGCGAGGGGCGGCGCGAGGCGCGCGGGCGCATCTGCCGCCTGGAGGCGCCGGCGGAGGTCGAGGCCGCTCTGACCGCGCTCTGGCGCGGCGGCGAGAGGCTGGCGGCTTGAACGCGCACGTCGCCAAGCCGCGGGTCCCGCTGGACCTCCTGAAGGCGGTGGCCTTCGATCTCAGCCCCGAGCCGGCGCTGGTGATCGACGCCGACGGCGGGCTGGCCGCGGTCAACGAGGCGGCCGAGGCGCTGTTAGGCCAGGGGCTGGGCCTCCTGGCCCGGGGCCGCTTCCGCGCGGCGCTGCCGCCCGGGTCGGCGCTGCTGCAGCTGCTCGACCGGGCGATCGAAGAGGGCGCCCGGGTCCGTGAGCACGGCATTGAGATCAATCTCTTCGGCCTGCCGCCGTTCGAGGCGGACGGGGCCGCCGCGCCGCTCGGCGACGGGGCGGTGCTGCTCACCCTCCACGTCCGCGGCGGGGCGCTGGGGGGCGAACGGGGCGCGGAGGCGGCCGGCCTGCAGTCGATCGTCGGCCTCGGCCGCATGCTGGCGCATGAGATCAAGAACCCGCTCGCCGGCATCCGCGGGGCGGCCCAGCTGCTGAAGGGCGGCGCCAAGCCCGAGGATGCGCCGCTGGCGCAGCTGATCGTCGACGAGACCGACCGCGTGCGCCGGCTGGTCGACCGCATGGAAGCCTTCTCCGACGACGCTCCCCCCCGCCTGTCGCCGATCAACATCCACCAGGTGCTCGACCGCGTCCGGGCGCTGGCCGCCAGCGGCGTGGCGGACGGCCTGGTCCTCAGGGAAAGCTACGATCCCTCGCTGCCGCTCACCTGGGGCGACGAAGACCAGCTGATCCAGATCTTCCTCAACCTGGTGAAGAACGCCGCGGAGGCCGCTCACGCGCGCGGCGACGGGCGCGGCGAGATCGTCATCTCCACCGCCTACCGCCACGGCGTGCGGGTGCGCGGCGGACGCAACGCCGCCCACGGCGCGCCGCTGGAGGTGAAGGTGCAGGACAACGGGCCGGGCGTGCCGGCCCAACTGCGCGAGCATCTCTTCCAACCCTTTGTGACCAGCAAGGCGATGGGCGCGGGCCTGGGCCTCGCGCTGGTGGCCAAGTTGGTCACCGCGCACGGCGGGCTGATCGACTTCGAGTCCGAGCCCGGCCGCACCGTCTTTCGCGCCCTTCTGCCCATCGCGCCGCCGGATGCGGCCAGGATCCCCGCATGAACGCCGCTTCCAAGAAGATCCTGATCGCCGACGACGACTCGTCCATCCGGCTGGTGCTCAGCCAGGCGTTCACCCGGCTGGGCTACCAGGTGCGCGCCACCGGCAACGTCACCACCCTGATGAAGTGGGTTTCGGACGGGGAGGGGGACCTCGTGGTCACCGACGTGGTGATGCCGGACGAGAACGTCTTCAACGTCCTGCCGCGCATCAAGAAGGAGCGACCGAAGCTGCCGGTCATCGTGATGAGCGCGCAGAACAACCTGATCACCGCCGTGAACGCGGCCGAGATCGGCGCCTTCGACTACGTGCCCAAGCCGTTCGACCTCGACGACATGACCGCCACCGCCCGCCGCGCCCTCTCGCGGCCGGCGGACGCCGAGGCGACCCGCGCCCAGGCCAGGGCCGCCCGCGACGAGCGCCTGCCGCTGATCGGCCGCTCGCAGCCGATGCAGGAGGTCTACCGCACCATCGCCCGGCTGGTGGGCGCGGACCTGACGGTGCTGATCCTCGGCGAGTCCGGCTCCGGCAAGGAACTGGTCGCCCGCGCCCTGCACGACATGGGTCGCCGGCGCGACGGCAGGTTCGTGGTCATCAACCTGGCGGCCGTGCCGCGCGAGCGGGTGGAGACCGAGCTGTTCGGCCGCGGGGAAGGGGACGTCGGCAAGCTGATCGAGGCCGATGGCGGCACCCTGTTCCTCGACGAGATCGGCGACATGCCGCTGGACGCCCAGACGCGGCTCCTGCGGGTGATCGACGGCACCGAGCCGGCGCTAAATCCCAAGACCGGCCGTCGCCCGAACGTGCGCATCCTGGCGGCCACCAACCGCGACCTTCGTTCGCTCATCCAGCAGGGCCTGTTCCGGGAGGATCTCTACTTCCGTCTCAACGTCGCGCCGATCCGCCTGCCGCCGCTGCGCGAGCGGAGCGAGGACATCCCCGACCTCGCCCGCAGCTTCCTGCTCCGCGCCCACCGCGAAGGCCTGCCGGCCAAAACCCTCGATCAGGGCGCGCTCGACCGCCTGAAGCTGCACGCCTGGCCGGGAAATGTGCGCGAGCTGGAGAACCTGATCCGCCGGGTCTGCGCGCTCTATGCCGAAGAGCTGATCACCGCCCGCATCGTCGAACGCGAACTGCACGAGCAGCCGTCTCCCGCCGCCGGCGACGACCAGCCGGCGACGCTCGCGGGCCTGGTGGAGCGCCACCTCGGCGGCTACTTCGCCGACCAGCCCGACGGCGTGCCGCCGGCCGGCCTCTACGACCGGGTGCTTGAGGAGGTGGAGCGCCCGCTGATCCGCCTGACGCTGGCGGCCACCCGCGGCAACCAGGTGCGGGCGGCCGAGATCCTCGGGCTCAACCGCAACACCCTCAGGAAGAAGATCCAGGACCTCGGCGTCGACCTGGTCCGTGGGCGCCGCTGAGACGACGCGGCAACAACGCCGTTGCCTCACAGGCACAGTGCGCTAGATTCGCCACATGTCCCTGAGTGGCGTCCACAGCATGCCGGCGGCCGGCCGCACGCCGGCGGAGCGCCGATGGGGCTATGCGATGGGCGCGGGCTATGTGCTGGCGGCCCTGCTGACGGTCATCGCCGTGCTGATGGCCTCCTCGCCGCCGGCCACCGGGCCGCTGGGGCCCGCGAGCCGCATCATCCTGACCCTGCTGGGCGTCAACCTGGTGCTGATCCTGGCGCTGGCCGCGGTGGTGGGCTGGCGGCTGCTGAAGCTTCTGGCCGCGCGTTCCAGCGACGCGGGCGTGCGCCTGCACCTGCGGTTCGTGACTCTGTTCGCCGTGGCCGCGGTGGCCCCGGCGGTGATCGTGGCGCTGTTCTACGGGGTGCTGATCAGCCGGGGCGTGGAGAACTGGTTCTCCGAACGGGTGCAGACCGTGGTCAGCAACTCGGCGCGGGTCGCCCGCTCCTACGTCGATGAGCAACAGGCCTACATCGCCAATCACCTGAACCCGATGGCCAGCGACCTGAACCGAGCGGCGCCGGGGTTGCAGACCACGCCGGTGACCTTCAGCCGCTTCCTGGGGGAACTGGCAGTCTATCACGACTTCACCGCGGCCTACCTGATCGACCGGGAAGGGCGCGGGCTCGCCCGCGCCGAATCGCCCGGCGCGCCGGCCGTCCTCAGCCCCTCGAAGGCCGGGTTCGACGCCGCGGACGAAGGCGACATCTCCGCCGAATCCTTCGCCGCCACCGACCTGCTGCGCGCCCTCTACCGCCTGGATGGCTATGAGGACGGCTATCTCTACGTGGCCAGGCGGGTGGATCCCGGCATCCTCAATCAGCTGCGCGAAGCCGAAGCCTCGGTGATCGACTACCGCGAGGCCGCCGAGAGCCGCGAGCAGATCCAGATCGCCTTCGCCCTCAGCTACGCCGAGACGGCGCTGCTGGTGCTGGTGGGCGCCGTCTGGCTCGGCCTGGCGGTGGCCAGCCAGATCAGCGCCCCGGTCGGCCGGCTGGTGCAGGCGGCTGGCCGCGTGGCCGGCGGCGATCTCGACGCGCGGGTGGACGCCGAGCGCGATCCGGCCGAGATCGCCGTGCTGTCGCGCGCCTTCAACTCAATGACCGGCGAACTGCAGGCCCAGCAGGCGGCGCTGAAGCGGGCCGGCGACGAGGCCGAACAGCGCAGCCAGTT
>JADZBR010000022.1 GCA_020852035.1 Caulobacteraceae bacterium | reverse complement strand
GCCGCTGCTTACGGCTCCCTCTCCCGGGCGGGAGAGGGAAACTCGTCGGCGAAGCCGGCGAGAGGGTGAGGGCCTCCGCCCTCTCCGGCAAGGTCGCAAGCCCTCATCCTCGCCGCGCGTTCCGCGCGTCTTTCCTTCTCCCGACCGGGAGAAGGAGGCCTCAAGCCTCGACGATGTTGCGGTCGAGGGCGGCGGCCCGCATCGACTTCTGCAGCTTCTCGAAGGCCCGCACCTCGATCTGGCGCACGCGCTCGCGGCTGACGCCGTACTGGCCGGCCAGTTCCTCGAGGGTGGTCGGGTCGTCCTTCAGCCGCCGCTCGGTGAGGATGTGCCGCTCGCGGTCGGTGAGCTCGGTCATCGCCTCCTCGAGGAGGCCCATGCGGAGCGAGCGTTCCTCGTTCTCGGCGACCACCGTCTCCTGGCTGATCTGGTCGTCGTCGGCCAGCCAGTCCTGCCACTCGCCGTCGCCGTCGACGCGCAGCGGCGCGTTCAGCGAGGCGTCCGGCCCGGAGAGCCGGCGGTTCATCGAGATGACTTCCGAATCCAGCACGCCCAGCTTGGTGGCGATGGCGCTGACCTGCTCGGGACGCAGGTCGCCTTCCTCGAACGCGCTGATCTGGCTCTTGGCCTTGCGCAGGTTGAAGAACAGCTTCTTCTGCGCCGCCGTGGTGCCCATCTTCACGAGCGACCAGGAGCGCAGGATGTATTCCTGGATCGAGGCGCGGATCCACCACATGGCGTAGGTGGCCAGGCGAAAGCCCTTGTCAGGCTCGAACTTCTTGACCGCCTGCATCAGGCCGACGTTGCCCTCGGAGATCACCTCGCCGATCGGCAGGCCGTAGCCGCGATAGCCCATGGCGATCTTGGCGACGAGCCGCAGGTGGCTGGTCACCAGCCGGTGGGCGGCCTCGGGGTCCTGGTGCTCCTTCCACGCCTTGGCGAGCATGAACTCCTCGTCCTTGGCCAGCATGGGGAACTTGCGGATTTCGGTCAGATAGCGCGACAGGCCGCCTTCCGGCGACATGACGGATAGCGCGGTGGATGCAGCCATTTCGTGTTCCCCTTACTCCCGGACGGTTCGGCTTCGCGCGCCCGCGCGACATCGTCCGCCCCCCTTGAACCGGCAAGATAGGCATTCGGTTCGGCGAGCGTAAGGGCGCGGACGCGAAAAAGTCCGACTACAGGGGTTGGTTATCTAGCGGCCGAACAAGGCGCCTTGATGGCGCGGCGGATTGATAATCCGTAAGGTCGGCCGGCAGCGGACATCCGTTGGCGTCTGGCCGACAATCTTCGACCTATCCCCTCTTCGTCATCGCCGGACTTGTTCCGGCCACCCATGAACGCCGGCGATTCAGTCGCGATCCACGACGGCGCGGTGTTCATGGGCCCGCGGAACAAGTCCGCGGGTGACGGGGAGAAGGTGAAGGCGAGCGGACCCGCCGAGTTTGCGATCGATTCAGCCAAGGCGGATATCCTGGTGTCCGTCCCCGCCAGGGTTGTGTGGAACCAGTCACGAACTGTGGCGCCGCGGACGCAGTCACAAACGCAAACATTACGTGTTTGTATTTTACTGTACACGCCTCTTTACGGATGGCTCGGCCGTTCGCATATGTGGGCGGCGCGGTTTGGTCCACCCGGCTCCCTACCGGACTCCGCCCGCGCCTCTCGTACCTGGATTCAACCGATGGCCTTCATCGCCATGCCGCGCGCGCCGCACTTCGCTTCCGACGATCTCGCCCGCGAGATCGTGGGTCGAATCTCGCGCTTTGGCCTGGTGATCCTGGGCCTCTCCATCGTGCTGGCCGGCTTCCTGATCGCGCCGCTGCCGGGCCCCGGCGGGCTGCCGGTCATCGTGGTCGGGCTGATGATCGTGCTGAAGAACTCCTTCAAGGCGCGCCGGCTGTTCGTCCAGGTGCAGAAGCGCCACCCCAACTGGGTGCATCCGGTGCGGCGGCTGCTGCGCCGCGAGCCGGAGTTTATCCCGGTCTTCTGGCAGCAGATGCTGCGCGTCGAGCGGCTGATCCTGCCGATGCGGTTCCGGGTCCTGCGCCGCTGGCGGACGCGCAAGCGCTATCGGCGCTCATAACCCGATCATTCCCGCGAAAGCGGGAACCCAGGCTTTTTGTCGAAGGGCGCCGGTGTCCGCTGGACAGGACTGGGTCCCCGCTTTCGCGGGGATGAGCGGAGGTGAGGTGCATGTCACGCAACAACAAAGGGCGCGGATCACTCCGCGCCCTTTCTGATTCTCGGCGGTAGGCGAGACCTACTGCAGCTTGCCCGCCAGCTGGCCGATCGCCTGGTCGACCAGCGGGTCGCCCTTGGCGCCGGCCAGGCGCTGGGCCAGCACGCCCTCGGCCATCTGGGCGGCGAGGTCGCCGGCGGCGGCCTTCACCTCGGCGGCGGCCTGGGCTTCGGCCTGGGCGATCTTGCGTTCGGCCAGCTCGCCGCGGCGCTTGATCTGCTCGGCCAGCTTGACCTTGGACTCTTCCTGCAGGCGCTTGGCTTCGGCCTGGGCGTTGGCCAGCATCTCGCTCGCCAGCTTGTCGGCGTCGGCCTTCTGCTGGTGGATCTGGGCCAGGAGGTCCTGGGCTTCGCGGCGCAGGGCCTCGGCCTCGTCGAGCTGGGCCTGCACCTTGGCGCCCTGGTCGCCAAGCGCCTTCCAGATCAGTTTGTGCACGCCGGCCCAGGCCAGGATGCCGAGGAAGGCCACGAAGGCGACCCCGATCCAGAAGTGGGCGTCGGCGAGGTGGTGGAGAAAGCCGTCCATGCCCTAGCTCCGCACGGCGGCGAGTTCGGCCGCGGTGGCCTTCCTGCCGGTCAGTTTCTCGACGATCGCCTCGGCCGCTTCCGCTCCGATCGCCTGCACATTGGTCATGGCCGCGTCCCGCGCCTTGCCGATGCGGGCCTCGGCCTCGGCGGCGACGCCGGCGAGCTTGGCCTCTTCCTCGGCCAGTGCGGCGGCGATTTCGCCCTGCGCCTTGGCCCTGGCGTCGGCGGCCACCTTCTGCGCGCGACCGCGGGCGGCCGCGATCTCGGCGGCTGCGTCGGCGGCTTCGGCGTCGGCGGCCTCCTTCATGCGACGGGCCTCGGCGATGTCGCCTTCGATCCTGCCGTCGCGGGCCTCGATCGTGCCGCCCAGCTTCGGCGTCACGAAAAAGCGCACGAAGGCCAGGATCACGAAGAAGATGACCAGGAACCAGGCGATCTGGCCCGGCCACTGGGCGAAGTCGAACTGCGGCAGGCCGCCGCTCGACTCATGCCCGGCGGCCGCGCCATGCGCCTCGGCGGCGCCCGCGGGCGCCCCGTGGGCGGCGTCAGCTGCCGGGTCTTGATGCTCTTGCATCGCCATAGGCGCCTTGGATCCCTCTTAAAGCCTTCTTAGAAGACGAAGAGGATCAGCAGCGACACGACGAAGGCGAACAGGCCCATGGTTTCGGTCAGCGCCATGCCGAGGAACAGCATCGGCTGTTGGCTGGCGGCGGCCGAGGGGTTGCGGATCGCGGCTTGCAGGTAGTTGCCGAACAGGTTGCCCAGGCCGACGCCGGCCCCGATCATGCCCGAGGTCGCAAGGCCCGCACCGATGAGCTTGGCGGCTTCAGCTTCCATTTCCAGTAGTCCTTTTTGAAGTCAGTCGCAGGGTTAGTGGCCGTGACCGAAGTTCACGACCTCGTTGAGGTAGACGGTGGCCAGCGCGACGAACACGAAGGCCTGCAGGATCGCCACCACGAGCTCCAGGCCCGTCAGTCCGACGATCATGACGAAGGAAAGGGCCGCCGGCAGGAAGGCGAGGGAGGACAGTCCCCCCGAGAGCCCGAGGATGCCCAGCGCGACCACGAAGGAGCCGAACAGGCTGAGCACCACGTGGCCGCCCAGCATGTTGCCGAACAGCCGCATGGCCAGGGTCATCGGCCGCACGAAGTAGGAGATCATCTCGATCAGCACCATGGCGATGCCGCCGAGCACGCCCATGCCGGGCACCCAGAAGATCGAGAGAAACTTCGGCCCCTGTTTGATGAAGCCGAGGATGAACACGCTGAAGAAGGTCAGCACCGCCAGCGTGGCGGTGATCGCCAGCTGCGAGGTGACGGTGAAGGTGAGCGTCAGGCCGCCGAGATTGCCGATCGCCAACAGCACGCCCATCAGGTTGAGCACCAGGATCGTCACGAAGAGGCCGAACAGATAGGGCACGTAGGGCTTGCCCGCCGGGCCGATGATGGTCTGCACCAGCAGCTTGTCGACGATGCCGTAGATCGCCTCGGCGAAGGCCTGGCCGCGGTTCGGCACGATCTGGCCGCGGGCGGTCAGGGCGAAGAACGCCATCAGGATGACGGCGCCGCCGATCATGCTGGCCACCGAATTGGTGATCGACATGTCGAAGGTGATCCCGCCGATCTCGAACACCGGGCCCTGCCAGATCTTCTGGACCAGGAACTGGTGCATCGGGTCTATGGCTGGCTGCTCGGCCATTACTCGCCTCTAGTCCTCGTCTTCATCGTCGGGAACGCTGGGCAGGGGCCCGGCCTTCGCCATCTCGTCCTTGCTCATCCTCATCGCGGATTTCACCGCGACCCAGATGGATAGTCCCGAGCCCGCAAAGAGGCCTATGACAAGGCCGAAGGGCGCGGTCTTGGCGAAGTAGTCGATGAGCCAGCCGAAGCCGGCCCCCATCAGCACCCCGCCGATCACTTCCGCCAGGAAGCGATACCCCTGCCCCATGTTCGCCACGACCGACGGGCGGACGGCCCGTTCGGCCTCCAGCGCCTTGAGCCGCTCATCGAAGCCCTTGGCGGGCTCGGTGGGCGCTTTTGGAGGCGTCGGCATGGTCGGGAGGTCTCGTTGACCGCGACGCATGGAGCCGCCGCCGTCGGGGCTTGGAAGTCGGCGCGGAACCTATAGACGGCGCCGCAGTGCGTCAAGGATTCGTGAGGAGGTTTTAGTGCGTTGAAATTATTGTGGAAATGACGCCATCCACTCCAACTGCGTCATCCTAGGCCTTGTGCCTAGGATCCCTGC
>JADZBR010000021.1 GCA_020852035.1 Caulobacteraceae bacterium | reverse complement strand
GAGATTACCCCCTTCCTGATGTTCGAAGGGCGCGCCGAGGAGGCGATGAACCTCTATGTCGAGCTGTTCGAGGGAGAGATCGTCTCCCTCCTCCGCTACGGGCCGGGCGAGGCCGGCGCCGAGGGCTCGGTCAACCAGGCGCGGTTCCGCATCCGCGGCCAGGAGGTGATGTGCATCGACAGCCCGGTGGGGCACGCCTTCACCTTCACGCCGTCGATCTCGCTGTTCGTGACCTGCCGCTCGGAGGAGGACCTGCGGCGGCTGGCGGGCGCGCTGGAGGAGGGCCAGGCGATGATGCCGATCGACAACTACGGGTTCAGCAGCCTGTTCACCTGGGTGGCCGACCGCTTCGGCGTCTCCTGGCAGCTCAACCTGCCCTGACCGTTCGCTGGCCTGGACGCGGTTGCTTCCCGGGACCGCCAATCTCATATTGCAACTGGTTTCTCCGGGGAGAGTGGTTTGGACCTCGCGGCGCATCGTTCCGGCTGCCCGATCAACCTGTCGCTGGAGGTGTTCGGCGACCGCTGGAGCCTGATCATCCTCAGGGACATCATCTTCGGCGGCCGGCGGCGCTTCCGGGAACTGCTCACCCAGTCGGAGGAACGCATCGCCTCCAACATCCTCGCCGACCGGCTGAAGCGGCTGATGGCCAACGGCCTGCTGACCAGGGCCGACGACCCCAGCCACAAGCAGAAGGCCATCTACAGCCTCACCGAGGCGGCCATCCAGCTGGTGCCGATCATGGCCCACGTGGGCGCCTGGGGGCGCCGGTGGCTGCCTGTCACCGAGGATCTCAGCATCCGCGCCCAGCTGCTCGAGGACGGCGGGCCGGCGATGTGGACGCAGTTCATGCACGAACTGCGCGAGGCGCACCTCGGCGTCCCCGCGCCGAAGAGCGACGCGACCGTCGCCGAGCAGTTGCGCGCCGGCTACGAGGCCGTCGTGGCGCGCCTGGCCGCCGGTTAGGACGAAGGCCGCTTCGGCGCAAAGTGCTCCAGACGGCCGGCGCTTCACCAGGCGCCGACGTTCGGCATCGAACGCCAGGGCTCGGCCGGCGGCAACGCCCCTCCCCGCTGCAGCAGCTCCACGGAGATGCCGTCCGGTGAGCGGACGAAGGCCATGCGGCCGTCGCGCGGCGGGCGGTTGATGGTCACGCCGCCGTCGGCGAGGCGCTGGCAGGTGGCGTAGATGTCGTCCACCGCATAGGCTAGGTGTCCGAAGTTGCGGCCGCCCTGGTAGTCCTCATCGTCCCAGTTGTAGGTGAGCTCCACCATCGGCGCCTTCTCGCTCGCGGCCCGGTCGAGATCGCCGGGCGCGCAGAGGAAGACCAGGGTGAAGCGGCCCGCCGAGTTCTCCGAGCGCGCGGCCTCCACCAGCCCGAGCTTGTCGCAATAGAAGGCCAGCGAGGCGTCGAGATCGCGCACGCGGACCATAGTGTGCAGGTACTTCATTGTAACTTTCTCCGTTACCGCCCGGTGGCTGATGTGGCGCCACGGTGACGCTTCCTCTGGTCGCGCCTGCCTTGCCACTTATTCATTTGCGCCGCAGCGCCCCTGCAAGCACAAGAGCGCGCACATATATTCGCGTTACGAGAAGGGCCCTGAATCGACCCTGGGCGAGGTCGAACGGTCCCGAGCGGTCGGGGGCCCGCCCTATGCAGTTCAAGACGTCGTATCTCGTCGCCGCCGGCATCCTGGGCGTCGTCGTGCTGTATTTCATCATCCGCACCCTGTTCGGCGGAAGCGACTCGCATGAGACGCCCAAGGGCAAGGCCGGCGCCGGGCGCCCAGCGCCGAGCGTGCAGGTGACCGTCGTCCCTGAACAGGTCCGCACCTATTACGTGAACATGCGCGGCCGCACCGAATCGGCTCGCACCGTGGTGGTCCGCGCCGAGACCGCCGGGATCGTGGCCCAGACGCCGGTGACGGAAGGCTCCTTCGTCCGCAGGGGCGCGGTGCTCTGCCGTCTCAGCGTCGATGCACGCCAGGCCACCCTCGACCAGGCCCGCGCCAACCTCCGCTCGCGCGATCTGCAGCAGCAAGCCTCGGTGAAGCTGGCCGAGAAGGGCTATCGCTCGCAGACCCAGGTGCTGCAGGACAAGGCCAACCTCGACAACGCCGCCGCGCAGGTCCGCCAGGCCGAGATCGCGCTCGAGCAGATCAACATCCGCGCCCCCTTCGCCGGCGTCTTCGACCGTCGCGAGGCGGAAGTGGGCACGTATCTGTCGCCCGGCCAGGCCTGCGGCACCATGATCGAGCTCAACCCGATCCTGATCGTCGGCGACGTGCCCGAGACGGAGGCGGGGCGCCTCAAGATCGGCGAGCCGGCCACCGCGCAGCTGGTCTCCGGCGAGAGCCTGTCGGGCCGCGTGCGCTTCGTCGCGCGCGACGCCGATCCGCAAACACGCACCTACCGGGTGGAGGTGACCGCGCCCAACGCCTCGATGACCGCCCGCTCGGGCCTTTCGGCGGAGATGAAGGTGGCGGCCGGGTCGGGACCGGCGCACCTGGTGCCGGTTTCGGCGATCGTGCTGGATTCGGCCGGGCGGCAAGGGGTCCGCTATCTTGCCGTCGGCAGCAAGGTCGCCTTCGCCCCGACGACGACGCTCGACGAAACGCCGCAGGGGATCTGGGTGCGGGGCCTTTCCGGCACGGTCCAGGTGATCACGGTCGGCCAGTCCTATGTGTCGGAAGGCCAGACCGTACGCGTGGCGGGCAAGTAGCCCGCGGGAGATCGGACGATGATCGGCGCCCTGATCGACGGAGCCATCCAACGCCGCAAGGTGATCCTGGCGGTGACCCTGGTCGCCTGCCTGTTCGGCCTGGGCGCCTATCTGACGCTGCCGCGGGAATCCAACCCGGACATCCAGTTCCCGTTCATCTCGATCATCGTGCCCTATCCGGGCGTCAGCCCGGAGGACGCCGAGCGCCTGCTGGTCAAGCCGCTGGAAACCCAGCTGCAGACCATCGAGGGCATCAAGCAGATGGACTCGGTGGCGCGCCAGAACATGGCCGCCGCCACTCTGGAGTTCGACCCCAGCTTCGACAGCGCCACCGCGCTCGCCGACGTGCGCGCCAAGGTCGACCTGGCGCGCGGCCGGTTCCCGCCGGACGCGGAGGAGCCGATCATCCAGGAGGCCAACGCCAGCCAGAACCCGGTGATCGGTGTGGTGCTCTACGGCGCGGCCCCGGAGCGCACGCTGAACGAGGCCACCCGGCAGCTGAAGGACCGGCTGGAATCCCTGCCCAACGTGCTGGAAGCCTACGTCTCCGGCGGGCGCGAGGAGGTGCTGGAGGTCACCGTCGATCCGGTGCGGATGGAGACCTACAACGTCACCACCACCGAGCTGGCGCAGGTGATCGGGCGCAACAACCAGCTGATCCCCGCCGGCGACGTGCGCGGCGCGCAGGGCCGTTTCGCGGTCAAGGTGCCGGGCGTCGTCGAGAAGCCCGAGGACATCCTGGCCCTGCCGATCAAGAAGAACGGCGACCGGCTGATCACCATCGCCGACATCGGCGAGGTGCGGCGCACCTTCAAGGAGCCGGACTTCCTCACCCGCTTCAACGGCCACCCGGCCTATTCACTGGAGGTGACCAAGCGCTCGGGCGCCAATGTGCTGGAGACCGTGAAGGAAGTCCGCCGCGTGGTCACCGAGGAACAGAAGCGCTGGCCCGAGACCATCAGCGTCGACTTCACCTATGACGAAAGCGAGTTCATCGGCCGCACGCTGGTGATCCTGGAGTCCGGCCTCCTGACCGCGACCCTGCTGGTCATGCTGATCATCATCGCCAGCCTGGGCGTGCGCCAGGGGCTGATGGTCGGCGCGGCGATCCCGGCCTGCTTCCTGATCGCCTTCCTGATGCTGCAGGCGATGGGGATCACCCTCAACCAGATGGTGATGTTCGGCCTCGTCCTGGCGGTCGGCATCCTCGTCGACGGCGGCATCGTGGTGGTCGAATACGCCGACCGGAAGATGGCCGAGGGGGTCGACAAGGTCGAAGCCTTCGCAATGGCCGGCAAGCGGATGTTCTGGCCGGTGGTCAACGGCACGCTCACGACGCTCTGCGCCTTCGTGCCGTTCATGTTCTGGAACTCGATCGCCGGGAAGTTCATGAGCTTCCTGCCGCTGACCCTGTTCTTCGTGCTGGGCGCCTCGATCTTCGTGGCGCTGATCTTCACCCCGGCGCTCGGTTCGATCTTCGGGCGCAAGACCGCGATCGACGCCGAGCACCTGGCGGAGATCGAGAAGTCCGAGCACGGCAACCCGCTGGAGATGACCGGCTTCATGGGCTGGTACGCCCGGACGGTGGATGCGGCGGGGCGCCATCCGTTCCGCGTGATGGCCGCGACGCTGGGGATCATCGTGGTCATCGCCGCCGCCTTCGCGATGAAACAACACCGCACGGAGTTCTTCATCCAGGAAGACCCCGAGGTCGCCTTCGTCTTCGTCAAGGCCCGCGGCAACCTCTCGACGGCCGAGATGGACCGGCTGGTCGGCCAGGTGGAAAGCCGGCTGCAGGGCATCAAGGGCGTGGATTCGCTCTAGGTCCGGACTGGCCGCCAGAGCGGCGGCGGGCCGAACGCGCCGCCCAACGACACCATCGGCCGGATCAACGTGGACTTCCTGCCCTACGAACAGCGGCGCGAGCTGGGCGTGCGCGGGTCCGACATCACCGAGGAGGTTCGCAAGCGCATCCAGGGCATCGGCGGCATCGAGACCGAGGTGCGCCTGCCGGAGGGCGGTCCGCCGACCGGCAAGGACGTGCAGGTCGAGCTGCGCGGCGACGATCCGGTGGCGCTGAATGCGGCGGCCGACCTGGTGAAGGCCAAGCTCGCCTCCGACCACCAGCTCTATGAGCTGGAGGACAACCGCACCTCGCCGGGCATCGAGTGGAACCTGACCGTCGATCGCGAGGCGGCCGGCCGCTACAACGTCGACGTCCTCTCGGTCGGCCAGGCGATCCAGTTCGTCACCCAGGGCATCCTGGCGGGCCGCTTCCGTCCTGACGACGCCGACGACGAGCTGGACATCCGCGTGCGTTTCCCCGCCGACGCACGCAACATGGCCGCCTTCGACAGCCTGAAGATCTCCACGCCCCAGGGGCCGGTGCCGGCCAGCTACTTCGTCAAGCCGGTGGCCGGCCAGCAGGTGACCACCATCCAGCGCCGCGACGGCCAGCGGCTGATCCTGGTGCAGGCCAACGCCGTCGAGGGCGTGGCGGCCAACCAGAAGATCGCCGAACTGCGCCCGTGGCTGGAGAAGGCGCCGATCGACCGCTCGGTGCGCTGGAACGTCACAGGCGCCGACGAGGAAGGCCAGGAGGCGGCGGTGTTCTTCCAGACCGCTATGGCCGTGTCGCTCTTCATGATGGGCGTGATCCTGCTCTGGCAGTTCAACAGCTATTACGGCGTGCTGGTCACCCTCTCGGCGGTGGCGCTCTCGACGGTGGGGGTGCTGCTGGGGGTGGTGGTGAACCTGGCCGGCACCTTCGACTACATCTCAGTGATCATGCTGGGCACCGGGGTGGTGGCCCTGGCCGGCGTGGTCGTCGGGCACAACATCGTGCTGGTGGACACCTTCTACCAGCTCAGACGATCCGGCTTCGAGCCGGACGAGGCCGCCGTGCGCGCCGCCGTCCAGCGCTTCCGGCCGGTGATGCTGACCACCCTGGTGACGGTGGTGGGCCTGCTGCCGCTGATGTTCCAGATCCATCCGAACTTCCGTATCGGCCACATCGAGTACCGCGCGCCGGGCTCGGAGTGGTGGAACCAGCTTTCGGCGGCGGTGGTCTGGGGCCTGTCGTTCTCCACCCTGCTCACCCTCTTCCTGACGCCGGTGCTGCTGGCCGCCCCGAAGGTGGTGCAGCGGCGGGCGAAGAAGATCTGGCGGGGTGAATACCGCTGGCTGCCCTGGGGTAAGCGCGGGCGGACCGAGCCCTACCCCACGGATATGCCAAAGGCGGCGGAGTAGGCGCGGGAAACCTTCGCCCGCACCGGAGGGGAAGGATCACGCCTCCCGCGTCTGCCGCCGCCAGAGGGCCGCGTACTCTCCGCCTTTCGCCAGCAGCGCCTCGTGGTCGCCGCGCTCGACCACCCGGCCGCGCCGCAGCACCACGATATCGTCGGCGTCGGCGATGGTGGACAGACGGTGGGCGATCACCAGCGTCGTGCGCCCGGCGCGGACCTTGCGCAGCGTCGCCTGGATGGCCTCCTCAGTGCGGCCGTCGAGAGCGCTGGTGGCTTCGTCGAGGACCAGCAGGCGCGGGTTGGCCAGCAGGGCGCGGGCGATGCCGACGCGCTGGCGCTCGCCGCCGGAGAGCTTCAGGCCGCGCTCGCCGACCATCGTCTCCAGACCGGCCGGCAGGCTGTCGATAAAGGCGCCCAGTTCGGCCGCGTCGGCGGCGGCGCGCACCTCGGCGGCGGTGGCGTCCGGCCGGGAGAAGGCGATGTTGCGGCTCAGGGTGTCGTTGAACAGGGCGACGTCCTGCGGGACCAGAGCGATGGCCCCGCGCAGCGAGGCTTGCTGGGCCTGGCGGGCGTCGACGCCGTCGATCACCACCCTTCCCCCCTGCGGGTCGATCAGCCGCAGCGCCAGGCGCACCGCCGTGGTCTTGCCGGCGCCGGAGGGGCCGACCAGCGCCACCGTCGCGCCCGGCGGGGCGTGGAAGCTGACGTCCAGCAGCCCCTGCGAGCGGGCGTCGTGGCGGAAGCTGACGTTCTCGAAGACCAGATCCGCCCCCTGCCCCGTCGCCGGCGGCAAGGGCCGGGCGTCCGGCGCATCGACAATGTTGGGAGCGACGGCGCGCAGGCCCAGCATCTGCTCCATGTCGACGAACGCCTGGCGGATCTCGCGGTAGTTCATGCCCAGCATGTTCAGCGGCCCGTAGAGCTGGATCAGCACCAGGATCGCGGCCACCACGTCGCCGACCCGCATCTGACCGCCGGTCACCTGCATGCCCGCCATCACCACCATCGCCGCCAGGCCGAGGTTGAGCACCACGGCCTGCACGCCGTTGAGGATCTGCAGCGAGGTGTTGGCCTTCACCGACGCCCGGGCGTAGCCGGTCATGGCCTGCTCGTAGTCGCGGGTGACGCGCTCTTCGGAGCCGAAGGTCTTGATGGTCTCGTAGTTGATCAGGGCGTCGACCGCCAGGCCGGCGGCGCGGCTGTCGGCCTCGTTCAGTTCGCGCCGGTGGGCGATG
This sequence comes from Caulobacteraceae bacterium, assembly GCA_020852035.1. Taxonomy (GTDB): domain Bacteria; phylum Pseudomonadota; class Alphaproteobacteria; order Caulobacterales; family Caulobacteraceae; genus Phenylobacterium. The sequence goes on along the minus strand of JADZBR010000021.1, from coordinate 5,430 downwards.
CGCCAGTTGGTGATGCGGAAGGTGAGGACAGTGTAGATCACCACCGTCGCCACCGCGACGGCGGCGAAGCGCCAGTTGTAGCGGCTGGCCAGCACATAGGCGGCCATCGCCAGCTCCAGCGCCGTCGGGCCGAGATTGAAGACCACGCTGCGCAGCAGGAAATCGGTCGAGCGCGCGCCGCGGTCGATGATCCGCGAGAGCGCGCCGGTCTGCTTGCCCTGGTGGTAGTCGATGGACAGCGACAGCGAGTGGCCGAAGGTCTCCATCGCCGACCGCGCCAGGGCCATCTGCGAGACGGGCGTGAAGACGATGTCGCGCAGATAGGGCGCGACGCTGGCCAGGAACCGCAAGCCCACGAAGGCGCCGCCGAGGGTCAGGAACATCGCGCCCAGCGCGCCTTCGCCGTGGCGGCCCTCGGCCAGTGCGTTGACCGCGTCGCCGAGGAAGACCGGGGCGTTCACGCCCGCCCACTTGCCGAGGATCACCAGGCCGATGGCGAGGGCGAGGCGGGTCCTCAGACCCTCGGCGCGCGAGCGCATCACCAGCCGACCGAGGTCGGCCATCGAGGTCCAGAAGCTGAACTTGACGTCCGGCGGCGCGATCGCGCCGGGCTGGGCGAAGCGGCGGACGCCGCCAGGGTGGGTGAAAGCCATGCGCGCCTCAGCCCATCAGGATCGTGGTCTGCACGCCGCCGCCGGGCGTCAGCCAGTCGATCCGCCAGCGGCCGGACTGACGCTCGGTGCGCATCGGCTCGGTCAGGGCCGGCGGCTGGGCGCCGATCGTGAAGGCGGCCTCCTGCGGCGGATTGGCCTCGCTGGAGAGGGCCACGACGTGGGCGCCGGGCGACAGGGGCTGGGCCAGGACGACGCTGAGCCGGCCGTCGGAACCGCCGCGCGCCTGCATCGCCGGGCGGCCGTCGACGGCGATGGCCGCCGGCGCCTCGGGCCGCACCTGGCCGGAGACGATCACCGCCCCGCCGGTGTCGAAATCCAGGGCGATCAGCCCGCCGGCCGGCGGACCGGCCAGCAGCCGCGCCCCGGCGCCGGCGCGCAGTTGCCAGACCCGGCCTTCCGGCGTCAGCAGCAGGTAGCCCTCCGACTGGATGGCGCGGCCCTCGAGCTCCATCGCCAGGCCGTAGATGGCCGGCGTCGCCTCCTCCGCGAGGGTGGCGGTCCAGCGGCCGGTGGCGTCGGTGACGGCGGCGATCCGCGCGCCGCTGGGCGAGGTGAGGCCCACCTGCGCGCCCGGAGCGGCCGTGCCGGTCAGGGCGACCCCGCCGGGGCTCCAGGTCCCGCCCGTCACCATCGGCGGCGACAGGTAGCCGGCCGCGCCGCCGGCGGTCGGCGGCCCCTTGGCCGCCGGGGCGCGGTCGCAGGACGCATTGGCGGCCAGCAGCAGGACGAGCAGGATGCCGAACGAACCTCGAATCACAGCGTTCTTGAAACTCCCGACCCCGCAGCCTAGCTAATTGGACCTTTCGAGCGGTGCGGCAAGAGCGCCCCCGCTTTCTCCCGGAGAATAAGAATGAGCGGCGAGGCCGCCCCCCTAAACCGTGTCTGCGTCTACTGCGGATCCTCCAACAGCGCCGACCCTCAGTTGCTGGCCGATGCGGCGGCCCTTGGCCGCGCGCTGGCGGCCGAGAAGCTGGGCCTCGTCTATGGCGGCGGCGGCGTCGGCCTGATGGGCGCCTGCGCCCTGGCGGCGCACGACGCCGGCGGCGAGGTGCTGGGCATCATCCCCGAGTTCCTGGTCGGCCGCGAGCGGCCGCTCGCCAAGGTCGAAACCATCGTCGTCAGCAACATGCATGAGCGCAAGATGATGATGTACGAGCGCTCGGACGCCTTCGTGGTGCTGCCGGGCGGCATCGGCACCCTGGAGGAGATCGTCGAGCTGCTCTCCTGGCGCCGGCTCGACCTGCACGCCAAGCCGATCGCCTTCTACAGCCCCGGCGGGTTCTGGGACCCGCTGTTCGCGCTCCTGCGGCACATCGTCGACGCCAACCTGACGCCGCCGGACTTCCTGGAGACCTATCGCGTCGCCGAGCGGGTGGAGGACATCATCCCGGCGCTGCGCGGCATGCCCGAACCGGCGACGGTGGCCCCGCAGACCATCGAGGTCGCCTGACGGACGGACTGGTCCAGGCGTTTCATTCCTCCACGCCGTCACCCTAGGCCCGCGGCTCAGATATTGGGGGCTGTGTGCGGTCGATCGAACAGAGTTCTCCTTCGAGACGTTTGAGAGCCCGCGAGAGGGACCCCCAGGCACAAGGCCTAGGGTGACGGGTTGTATGGGTGAGGAGCTGGACGGCGAGGTGAGGTTGGCGGGGGCGTCGCGCCGCCCTCTCCCGCAAGGGGAGAACGAACCTTCACTCGCCGACCTTGTCCCTGAATCCATTCACGATCGGATAGCGCCGGTCGCGGCCGAAGGCGCGGCCGCCGATCTTCACGCCGGGGGCGGACTGGCGGCGCTTGTATTCCGAGATGTAGAGCAGCCGCTGGACGCGCTCGACGGTCTCGGGGCGGTGGCCCTCGGCCACCAGTTCGTCGAGGGTCGCCTCGCGCTCGACGAGGCCGTTCAGGATGGCGTCGAGTTCGGCGTAGGGCGGCAGGCTGTCCTGGTCGGTCTGGTCGGGGCGCAGCTCCGCGGACGGCGGCTTGGTGAGGATGCGCGTCGGGATCGGGGCCTTGGCGACGCCGAACGGGTCGTGGGCGTTGCGCCACTCGCAGACCGCGTAGATGTCGGTCTTGTAGATGTCCTTCACGACGTTGTAGCCGCCGTTCATGTCGCCGTAGAGGGTAGCGTAGCCGACGGCCATCTCCGACTTGTTGCCGTTGGTCAGGGCCATCAGCCCAAGCTTGTTGGAGAGCGCCATCCAGACCAGGCCCCGGGTGCGAGCCTGGATGTTCTCCTCGGTGGTGTCTGGCGCGCGGCCCTCGAACAGCGGCGCCAGCATGGCGTTGAACGCCTGCACCGCCGGCTCGATGTCGATGCTGTCGATCCGGCAGCCCAGCGCGGTGGCGACGCCCGCGGCGTCCTCCAGGCTCTCGCGGCTGGTGTATCTTGAGGGCATCATGAAGCAGCGGACGTTCTGCGGACCCAGCGCATCGACCGCCACCGTGGCGCTGATCGCCGAGTCGACGCCGCCGGAAAGGCCAAGCAATACGCCGGGAAAGCCGGATTTCTTCACATAGTCGCGCAGGCCCAGGACCATGGCGCGGTAGACCTCCTCCGGCCCGGTCGGCCAGGGCGTCACCACGCCGTCGACGCAAGCCCAGCCGGCGCCGTCGCGCTCATAGGTGAGCAGCCGCAGGTCGTCCTCGAACATCGGCTGGGCCGAGCAGAGCTCGCCCCTGGCCGAGAGCGCGAAGGAGCCGCCATCGAACACCAGCTCGGCCTGGCCGCCGACCTGATTGGCGTAGACCATCGGCAGGCCGGTCTCGGCGACGCGCGCCCTGGCCACGATCATGCGTTCGTCGTCGGCGGTGCGGCGATAGGGCGAGCCGTTGGGCACCAGCAGGATCTCGGCGCCCTTGGCCTTCAGGTCGGCGCAGACCTTGGCCTGCCAGATGTCCTCGCAGATCGGCACGCCGATCTTGACGCCCCTGATCTCGAACACCTCCGGGCCAAGGCCGGGGGCGAAGACGCGCTTTTCGTCGAAGACGCCGTAGTTGGGCAGGTCGCACTTGAAGGCCAGGCCCTTGACCACGCCCTCGGCCAGGTAGGCGAGCGCGTTGCGCGGCTTGGCCTCGCCGTCGTCGGCCGGCCAGACCACGCCGATCAGCGCCGCGCCGCCGTCGGCGGTCATGGGAGCCAGGCGCTCGACGGCGGCCTTGCATTCGCGCCAGAGGGCCGGCTTCAGGGCCAGGTCCTCGGGCGGATAGCCGACCAGGAAGAGTTCGGTGAACAGCGCCACGTCCGCGCCCCCTGCCCGCGCCCTGGCGTAGAGCTCGCGCGCCAGCGCCGCGTTGGCCGCGATGGCGCCGACGGTGGGATTGGCCTGGATCGAGGCGATGACGAGACGGTCGGTCATGCGGCGGTATGTAACCAGCGCCGCACGCCGGGGCTAGGCTCGCGCAACACCCATCCGCTCATCCCCGCGAAAGCGGGGACCCAGGCTTTTTAGGTTCCTTGCCGGAAACGCCAGAGCCCTTCGATAAAACACCTGGGTCCCCGCTTTCGCGGGCATGAGCGGCTTGAGGGTTTGCCTCAATCGTCCCGGTGCACCCGCTCGCGGCGCTCGTGGCGTTCCTGGGCTTCCAGGCTGAGCGTTGCGATGGGGCGCGCGTCGAGACGGCCGACGCCGATCGGCTCGCCGGTCTCCTCGCAATAGCCATAGGTGCCGTCGTCGATGCGGCGCAGCGCCTCGTCGATCTTGGAGATCAGCTTTCGCTGCCGGTCGCGGGTGCGCAGCTCAAGAGACCGGTCAGTCTCCGAGGATGCGCGATCGGCGATGTCGGCGTGGTTTTCGGTTTCGGTCTGAAGATGACCGACCGTCTCACGAGATTCGCGAAGGATATCGTCCTTCCAACCCGTGAGCTTCTTTCGGAAGTACTCGAGCTGACGCTCGTTCATAAACTCTTCGTCTTCCGACGGTCGGTACTCAGACGGCTCAAGCACGGCAGTCGATGCAGCCATAGACGCCTCACGCCCCACTACTAACGCCCCTGCGAGGCGGCGCTTATAGCAAAACCGTTTCGCCGATCAACGCACGCTTGCGCCTGAGGCGATTAGGCCGCAGCCCGGGTCTCCAGTTTGGCGAGTTCGACGGCCGCACGGGTCTCGATCTCGTCCAGCACCAGTTGCAGCGGCGCCTCGCCGACCGCCTCGCGCTGCTCGCGCAGCGCCGGTTTGAGGCTAAGCACCGCATCGCGGGTCATGCGGCCTTCCAGGAGGGCGAGCTTGATCTCGTCGAGCCGGTCGAGCAGGCGGCTGGAACGGCGCACCTGCCGGCGGCGGCGTTCCAGCGGGCCGCCGACATCCTGCAGCGCCAGGAGCGCGTCCACCGAGACGACGCCGGCCATCCCCGCGGCCCGCGCGGTCTGGGCGACGCCGGCCGCCGAGCCGGTTCCCGACACCTTGAAGCCGCCCGCGGGCGCGGGGCGCGGGGCTCCGGCGGAGGCGGCCTGGCCGGGACCGTGGGTCTGACCGATCTTCATGGCCGCAACCTTCCGCCTTTCATGCTTGAGGCATGGTTAATGCCGGGCAGTTTTTGCCGCCCGCCGGCGCCCTCGCCCACCCTGGCCGACAGACTACTGAATCTGCTTGGGAAATTCCGCGATGACAGTTGGCATGGCCATCGCATCGCCGCCTCCGATGCGTACCGTTTGAGTTCCCGGAGCCGCCATGCGCCGCCTGTTCGCCCTCCTCGCCGCCGCCGCCGTGCTCGCCGCCAGCCCGGCGATGGCCGGTTCGCGGATCAAGGACATCGTC
>JADZBR010000020.1 GCA_020852035.1 Caulobacteraceae bacterium | reverse complement strand
GTCGGCTGCGCCGTGGCGGCGTCGATGCAGGGCGCGGTCCTCTTCGGCACCGACGCGCGCCGTGAGGCGGCGCGGCCACGCCTGAAGCTCTCGGCGATCCAGGGGAGGCGGCGATGAAGACTTCCAGCCCCAAGCCGACCGATCCGCCCCGAGGGCTGGTCTGCCCGCGCTGCGAATGCCGGCACTTCGAGGTGGTGAAGATCTCCCACGCCGTCGGATACGTGCGCCGCCGGCGCGCCTGCCGCCACTGCGGACACCGCATCACCACCACCGAACGCATCGTCGGCGGTGGTTCTCCGCGCCCCAAGGGTCTGCCGGTAGACCCTATTTGATCCCACCACATCCGAAAGCAGCCACGGCACCCCTGGAACCTGTCCTTTAAGGGTGATGGCAACGCTCGCACTCAACACGACCACCGACTGGCCGCCGGGGCTCACGGCTTCGGCGATCCGCCATTGCCCGCTCTCGCTGCGCGATGACGCGCTGCAGACGGCGTGGCTGGCGCTGGCCGAGGGGCGCAAGCCCGACTCGGCGGTGCGGGCGCTGGTGCGTCACGAACAGAAGCACGTAGCGCGGAAGCCGAATTTTGAGCTGTGTCCCGTGGCCAAGGTGAAGCGGCGCTTCTGAGGAATCCCATGCCCGACGATCTCGAACAAACCATCCGTGACAACGCCGCCGGCCCCAAGCGGGCTAAGGGCGACAGCGCCGAGATGGAGCAGCACGCGCTGCCCGACCAGATCGCCGCCGACCGCTACCTGCAAGGCAAGAAGGCGACCCGCAGCAAGGGGATGGGGATCGCTATGAAAAAACTCGTACCCCCCGGAACGGACTGAAGACGACCTTGTTCACGTGGCTCAAGAACCTCGCCTCCCCCGCACGGCCCGCCGGCCCGGCCCAACGCCCGGCCGGACTGCGGATCGTGCGCGCCGGTACGGGGCGGGCCATGACGGGGCGGTACGACGCGGCCGTCACCAACGACGAGAACCGCCGCCACTGGGCTAACGCCGACGGACTGTCCCCCAACGCGGCGATCAACTCCGAAGTCCGCCGCATTCTCCGCAACCGCGCCCGCTACGAGGTTGCCAACAACTCCTACGCGCGCGGCATCGTGCTGACGCTGGCCAATGACGTGATCGGCACCGGCCCGCGCCTCCAGATGCTGACCCAAGACCCCACGGCCAATCGGACCATAGAACAGGCATTCGCCGAATGGTCGGATGCCGTGGGCTTTGCGCCCAAGCTGCGGACGATGCGCATGGCGCGGGCCGACTCCGGCGAGGCCTTCGCGGTTCTCACCAACAACGTCGGCGTCGCCGCACCGGTGCAACTCGACCTGCGGCTTGTCGAGGCCGACCAAGTCACCACGCCGCTGTTTGACCCGCTCGACCCTCAGCCCGTGGACGGGATCGTCTTTGACCGCCTGGGCAATCCCGTCGAGTACCACGTCCTGCGCCGCCATCCCGGCGAAAGCATCTTCTTCGCCAGCAGCGGCATGGAGTTCGACCGCCTTCCGGCGCGCGCGATCATCCACTACTTCCGCGCGGACCGGCCTGGCCAGTCGCGCGGCGTCCCCGACATTACCCCGGCGCTGCCGCTGTTCGCGCAGCTCCGCAGGTACACGCTGGCGGTGATCGCCGCCGCCGAGACCGCCGCTGATTTCGCGGCCGTTCTTTACACCGACGCCCCGGCCAACGGGGAGGCCGATCCGGTCGAGCCGATGGACCTGGTGGACCTCGAGCGCCGCATGGCGACGGTCCTGCCGGGCGGATGGAAGCTCGGGCAGATCACCGCCGAGCAGCCCGCGACCACCTACGGGGAGTTCAAGAAGGAAATCCTCAACGAGATCGCCCGCTGCCTGAACATGCCGTTCAACGTCGCGGCGGGAAATTCCTCGGGCTACAACTACGCCTCCGGCCGCCTCGACCACCAGACCTACTTCAAGAGCATCCGCGTCGATCAGGCGCAAATCGAAACGGTCATCCTCGACCGCGTTCTCGCCGCATGGCTGAACGAAGCCGTCCTCGTCGAGGGCCTGCTTCCTCAATCGCTCCGATCCGTGGACGCCGCCTTCCCGCACCAGTGGTTCTGGGACGGGCAGGAGCACGTCGATCCGGCCAAGGAAGCTTCGGCCCAGGCCACGCGCCTCCAGAACAACACGACCACGCTCGCCTACGAGTTCGCCCGCCAGGGGCGCGACTGGGAGGCGGAGTTGCGCCAGCGGGCCAAGGAACTGGCGCTGATGAAGGAACTCGGGCTGCCGACGGCCAGCGTCGCCCCAAACGGCGCGTCGCCCCAGCAGCAGCCCCAAGACCAGGAAACCGAAGATGGCCAGCTCGTCACCGAAGAATGACCCCCGCGCCGGCGAAGGCCCGCGCGAGTTCCAGATCGTCGCCGCCGCCAGCGACCTGCAATGGATCGATGCGGCCGCCGCCGAAGGCCAAAGCGCCAAGCCGCGCCGGTTCCAGATGACCGCCTACACGGGCGGCCCGATGCAGTTGGCCGGATGGCGCTACCCCGTCGTGGTGGACCTGGCCGGCCTCCATGCCTCAGCCAAGCCCAAGGTGTTCCTCGAGCACGACCGCGCTGCCCGCGTCGGGCACATCGACCAGGTGCAACTCAGCGAAAGCACGCTGGGCGTCACTGGCGTGGTCTCGGCCTCCGGCAAGGCGGCGCAGGAAGTCCTGGCCGACGCGGCCAACGGCTTTCCCTGGCAGGCGTCCATCGGTGCCCGCGCCACGGACGTCGAGTGGGTGCCGGAAGGCGGGAGCGCCAAGGCGAACGGAAAAGTGTTTCAAGGCCCCGTGAACATCGCCCGCAAGGCGGTGCTGGGCGAAGTGAGTTTCGTGGCGCTGGGCG
>JADZBR010000019.1 GCA_020852035.1 Caulobacteraceae bacterium | reverse complement strand
CGGCGCCTCCGACCAGGCCGAGGGTGAGACCCCGCGCACCCTCGCCGACATGCTGCTGGCCGACGACCAGGCGGGCCTGGCCCAGCTGATGGAAGCGGCCGCCGGCCGCGCGACCGTCAGCGAAATCCGCCTCTCCACCCAGCGTCCGCGGTTCACCCGCCGGCTGCTCGAGGAGATGGGCCTGCGCGACCTGGAGCTGCGCATCGCCGAGATGCGCCGCGAGGGCGGGGCCGATGGCGCGCGGGCCGAACGCCTGGTGGAAAAGCGCGCCGCGCTGAACGCGCTGGCCGCCCGCTACGTCGAGCGCCAGCACGAGCTCTACGCCAAGGAGAGCGGCCGCAAGACCCGCGAGGAGCTCCTCGCCCTGCGCTATCTCGCCGACGGCGATCCCGAGGACATCGCGATGATGCAGAACCTGGTCCGGCGCATGGCCAAGCGCCTGGCCAGCCGCTACAGCCGCCAGCAGAGGAAGGCCAGGAAGGGCAAGCTGAACGTCGGCAAGACCCTGCGCCGCTCGATGGCCTACGGGGGCGTGCCCTTCGACGTGGTCTGGAAGACCGAGAAGGTCTCCAAGCCCAAGATCATCGCCATCTGCGATGTCTCCAAGTCGGTGGCCGCGACCGCCCACTTCCTGCTGCTCTTCCTCTACAGCCTGAACGAGGTGGTCGAGCGGCTGGACGCCTTCGCCTTTTCCGGCCGCATGATCCACGTCGGCGACCTGCTCGATGAGCACAACGTCGAGAAGGCGATCGTCGAGATTCTGAAACAGATCGGCTTCCAGCAGACCGACTACGGTCAGGCGCTAGCCGATTTCGCCAAGGATCACCTGGAGGGCCTCGACCGGCGGACCACCGTCATCATGCTGGGCGATGGCAGGTCGAACTACGCCAACCCCAGGCTCGACATCATGCGCGACATCGAGCTGCGCTCGCGGGCGGTCATCTGGCTGAACCCCGAGCCGGAGAGCTATTGGGGAAGCGGCGACAGCGAGATGCCCCGCTACCGCCGCTTCTGCCATGTCGCCAAGACCTGCAACACGCTCAAGCAGCTCGAGCGGATCATCGACGACGTTCTGCGGACCTACGTCCCGAAATAACCGGTCAGGCTTTCCGCTTGATCAGGCCAAGGACGAACAGCAGCAGGATCGCGCCCGCCGTCGAGACCAGGAGGCTGCCGATCCAGCCGCCGAAGTTGATGCCCAGGGCGTTGGCGATGAACGCGCCGATCAACGCCCCGACCAGGCCGACGATCAGGTTCGTCAGCAGCCCGTGGTTACGCTTCAAGACCTTTTCGGCGATCCAGCCGGCCAGAATGCCGATGATGATCGCCCCGATGATACCTACGCCGCTCATGGAAGCCCTCCGCTAGCGTGACTGTACGCAGGGGAGAATGCCGGAGCGCCGGCCCGGTTGCCTAGCCGTTAGTTGTTCAGGTGCACCGAGCCGCCCACTGGCCCCACCCCTGGCGGCACAGGCACGGGCGAGCCCTGGTAGTTGGTGTTGAGCACCAGATTGGGGCTGCCCTTCATCTCGATGCTCTTGGCGACGATCACGGTCCAGTCCGCCTGGTCGGTGACCTGGGTGTTCGCGCCGGAAATTTCCAGCTTCGCGCCGGGGATGTAGATGGTGCCGAGCAGTTCGCGCGCCGCCGTGGTCGAGATGTCGAAAGTGTTGGTGTTCGCCGGCGTGGTGGCGATCACGAAGCCGGCGAACGGCCCGCTGCGGCGGCCCTCCAGATTGATCTGAGACTTGTCGCCGAACTTGAACTTGGCGTCCTTGTCGAAGATCAGCACCACGTCCTGACCTTCGAGCTTGGCATTCTGCAGCAGCTGCAGGTCGCCCTTGCGGAAATAGTGCTCGCCGGGCTGCAGGCGCAGGGTGACGCCCTGCTGCACCGTGATGTTGACGCAATGCACCCCCGGCTGCACCGGAATCGGCGGCAGGAGCCCGCCGAGCTGGATGTTGGAGAGCGCCAGCACTAGGCCGTCGATCAACGGACAGGGCTTTTCGGTGGCGATGCTCATGGCGCCGAACGGGTCGGCGATCGTCGGCGCGTCGGTCTGCGGCTCCGGCGAGATGCGCCCCTTCGCCGATCCGCTGGCCTGGGCGATGGCGGTGTTCATCCAGCCGTTGTTGCTGACCTCCATGTCGCTGTTGGTGTGCACCAGGCATTTGGGGGCGGTCAGCTGGGCCTGATCCTTGACGTCGATCTTGTTCCCCGAATCCTCGCCGGTGGAGAGCACGCACAGCGGCACCTGGCTCACCCGCGTCGCGGTGGAGTCGACCCTGATCTTCCAGCCGCCGGGCGGCAGCAGGTTGCCGAAGAAGGAATCCCGCACGCCGTCGATGGAGACCGTGACCGTGGACTCCTTGACGTCGATGCTGCTGGCGACCGTGTAGTCCACGTCCTTGGCGGCCGAGGCCGCCTGCTGGCGCACGAAGATCTCCGCCCGGTTCTTGATCCCGACCTCGTCGGTCATGCCGATCTGCCTGGCCGCGGCGAGGGCCGCGGCGTCGGCGGCGTCCTGCAAGGCCGTGCGCGAGGCGTGCACCGCGAAAAGGTCGATCGCCCCGCAGGCCAGCATCGCCACCACCGGCGCGCCGATGGCGAAGATGGTGGCGATCCCGCCCGCCCGATCGGCCGCGAACGCCGTCAGTCTAGGAGCGCGCCAGCCCATGCACGGCCCCCTGGAGCGCGGCGGCGTAGCTCGCGGCGGCGGGACGCAGGGACGGCGCGCTCTCCAGCGCCAGGCTAAGGAAGTTGCGGCTCTCGTGCGCCAGGGCGGTCAGCCGCCCGGCCGCGTCCCGCTCGGCCGCCTGGGCGCTGGCGGCGGCATCGCGCAGAGCGAGTTCGGCCAGATGGGCGCGGTGCACATAGCGCACCTCGTAGCTCAGGAGCCGCCAGTTGATCGGCTTGACCGTGAAGAAGGTCGCGCCGAGCTCATAGGCGCGGTCGATGGCCGCCGCGTCCTCGCGGCTGGTGACCACGATCACCGGCAGGTGGGCGAAACGATCGTCCCCGCGCAGCCGCTGCAGGGTCTCGAACCCGTCCAGCCGCGGCATCTCCAGATCGAGCAGGACGAGGTCGGGGATCTCGGCGTCCAGCTGCCGCAGCGCATCGAGCCCATCCTCGGCGGTGCGCACCTGCGCGTGTTCGCTGGAGAGGTGAACGACGGCGAATTCGCGAAGAATGGGATCGTCGTCGACGTAGAGGATCCGAAGATCTTCCTGCAACACGTAGAAGAACGTCCCGAGATCATCGGGCGGCGGCATCAGGGTTTCGCCCCTCGTGATCCAAAGCCGCGCAAGCTTTAAGCCGGCAGTCATTAATCCCCCGTAACTCCCCTTACTGAACAAAGGTTTGGAGCGATCGGCGTGGTGGGCGCAACTTCTGGGCGAAAGCGGGCCAGACGCACCATTCGCGGCAAGTTGATCACCCTTGTGCTGGTGTGCGTCAGCATCGCCGTGGCCCTTGTGGTCGGGGTCAGCGCCTGGCGCGACGGCCGTCGGGACGCCGCCCTGCAGGCTGAACAGCTACGCAACACAGCCGCCGTCCTCGCCTCGATGAGCGCCGAAGGCGCCGCCGAGGTGTCGGGCGCCAAGACCTACAAGGCCCTGCGCGCCATCAGCCTGATGCCCGGCGTGACCTATGCGCGGGTCAATCTGGCCGACGGCCGCCTGCTGGCCGAGACCGGCAGCGGCGCCAGGCTTTCGCGCGACGCGCGTGTCGGCGACGGGCGGCGGGCGGGCTGGAACATCCTGGCTTCGCACACCATCCAGGCGACCGCCCCGATCACGCATGACCGCCAGGCGGTCGGAACGGTCACCCTGCTGGGCAAGCAGGCCGGCGGCGCCGAGCGGCTCGTCTCCAGCCTGCTGCTCAGCCTGATGGCGGGCTGCGCGGCGATGGCGGCGGGCCTGCTGGTCGCCTTCCGGCTGCAGCGGCGCGTCTCCGGGCCGATCGTCGCCCTGACCGAGGCTATGGGCCAGGTGCGCGCCAGCCATGACTACAAGCGCCAGGTCGAGATCACCGCCGATGACGAGGTCGGCGAACTGGTCGAGGGCTTCAACCGCATGCTCGCCGAGATCAGCGTGCGCGACGCCGAGATCGCCGACCACGTGGCCGGGCTGGAACGCCGCGTCGCCATGCGCACCGCCGAACTCGCCACCGCCAAGGAGGCCGCCGAGAGCGCCAACGCCGCCAAGTCCGACTTCCTGGCCACCATGAGCCACGAGATCCGCACGCCGATGAACGGCATCATGGTGATGGCCGAGATGCTGGCCGCGGGCGACGTGCCGCCCAAGCAGCGCCGCTTCGCCGAGGTGATCGCCAAGTCTGGGTCGAGCCTACTGGCCATCATCAACGACATCCTCGACTTCTCGAAGATCGAGGCCGGCAAGATGGACCTCGAGGCCGCGCCGGTGGACCCCGCCGAAATCGCCGACGATGTCTGCTCGCTGTTCTGGGAGCGCGCCCGCTCCAAAAACCTGGACCTGGCTGCCTACATCGCGCCGGGCGTTCCCAAGCTGATCGAGGCCGACGCGGTGCGGCTGCGCCAGGTGGTCGGCAACCTGGTCAACAACGCCATCAAGTTCACCGAGACCGGCGGGGTGATGGTGGCCATCGAGGCCCCCTCCGGCCACCGCCTGCGCGTCGCCGTGCAGGACACCGGAATCGGCATCGCCAAGGACAAGCAGGCCGACGTCTTCGGCGCCTTCTCCCAGGCCGACCAGTCGACCACCCGCAAGTTCGGCGGCACGGGCCTCGGCCTCGCCATCTGCAAGCGCCTGGTCGAGGCCATGGGCGGGCGCTTCGTCCTGAAGAGCGAACTCGGCAAGGGCTCCACCTTCGCCTTCGAGATCCCGGTGACCGTGCTGGAGGCCGCCGAGCCCTGGCCCGACCTGACCGCCCGCGAGGAACTGGTCGCCGTCGCCCACGAGGGGATCGCCACCCGCCACGCCCTCACCCGCTACCTGAAGGCCGCCGGCGTGACCGTCGAGCCGCTGGCCGCCGCGCCCTCCGAGAGCTGCGGCCTGATCGTCGCCGAGCCCACCGCCATCGAGGAGATGGGCAAGGTCGGCGCGCCAGTGGTCTGCCTCGGCGAATACGGCGACGACGCGCCGGCGAACCTGCAGCGCGCCGGCCGCGCCCAGGCGGTGCTGGTCCAGCCGCTGCGCCGCTGCGAACTGGAGGCCCTGCTGCGCCAGCACCTCCTCGGCAGGCCGCTCTCCGACGCCGCCGTCGGCAAACGCGCCGGCGACGCCGACCCGGGCGCGATGTTCCACGGCCGCCGCGTGCTGGTCGCCGACGACAGCGCCGTCAACCGCGAGGTCGCCATCGAGGCCCTGTCGCGCCTCGGCGTGGAATCGAAGGTCGCCTTCGACGGCAGGCAGGCGCTCGACGCCGTCATGGCCGAGCGCTTCGACCTGGTGCTGATGGACGGCTCCATGCCGGAGATGGACGGCTACGAGGCCACCGCCGAAATCCGCCGCCGCCAGGAGATCGAGGGCGTTGAGCGCACCCCCATCGTCGCCTTCACCGCCCACGTCGTGGGGTCGGCCGCCGACGCCTGGCGCGACTGCGGGATGGACGGGGTGCTGCACAAGCCCTTCACCCTCGCCGCCCTCGCCCGCACGCTGAGCGAGTTCGTCGCGCCGAGCGAGGCCGGCGCCGCGCTGGCCGCCGTCGAACCGGACGCCGCTTCCACGCCGGCTGAAGCTTTGCCGGCCGGGTCGCTGCTCGACGCGCAGGTGACCGACGACCTGCGCCGCATGGCCGCCGGCGGCCGCGCCGAGTTCGTCGAGCGGGTGCTGAACCTCTACCGCCGCCACGCGCCTGAGGCGGTGAAGCGACTGGCTGAAGCGGCTCACGACCCGGCGGAAGCCGCCCGCGCCGCCCACGCGCTCAAGTCCATGAGCCTCAACGTCGGCGCCCGCGCCGTCGCCGACCTGGCCGCCCGCATCGAGGCCGAGGGCCGCGCCGAAGTGGTGGACCGCGCCGCGATCCTCGAACTCGCCGATACGCTGAAGGCGACGCTGCTCGAGCTGAACGGCGGGCGGCCGGAGCAGGTCGTCGCCGCGCCCCCGGCCCCGCCGGCCGTCCCGGTCGATCCGGACACGCAGAGCCTGCTCGACGACCTGCAGGCCGCCATCGCGCGCGATGAACTCAGCCTCGTCTACCAGAAGCAGATGGACCGCGACGGCGCCCAGATCATCGGCTGCGAGGCGCTGATCCGCTGGAAGAGCCCGACCCGCGGTTTCGTCAGCCCCGCCGACTTCATCCCGCTGGCCGAGCAGCACGGCCTGATCCGCCCGATCACCCGCTGGGTGCTGCAGCGGCTGATGGCCGAGACGGCCGACCTCGACGGGCTGGTGGTCAGCTTCAACGCCTCGGCGGTGGAGTTCGCCGATCCCGCCTTCGCCCACGACCTCGACGCGCTGATCCAGAAGGCCGGCTTCCCGGCCAGACGCCTGGAGGTGGAGGTCACGGAGACCGCGGTGCTGGGCGAGGAGGAACAGATCACCCGCACCATGAAGCAGCTGCACACCCTCGGCCTGAAGGTGGCGCTGGACGACTTCGGCGTCGGCTATTCGAGCCTCAGCCACCTGCGCCGTTTCCCGTTCGACAAACTGAAGATCGACAAGAGCTTCATCGACCACTGCCACGAGGACGTGCAGTCCGCCGCCCTGATCCACGCCGTCGCCGGCATGGCCCGGGCGCTGGGCATGAAGGTGGTCGCCGAAGGCGTCGAGACCGAAGTGCAGAAGAAGTTCCTGAAGATCGCCGGCGTGCACTCGCTGCAGGGCTACCTGTTCGGCAAGCCGGCGTCGGTGGAGGTCCTGCGCGAGGAATGGACCGCCCAGCAGCCCGCGCGGATGACCGCCTAGGGAACCCGTAGCCGCCGGGTCTCTCGGTAGAGGATGTAGAGGCCGCTGGCCGCCACCACCGCCGCGCCCAGCAGGGTGTAGCCGCTGGGGACCTCCGACCAGATCAGAAAGCCGATGCCCGCCGCCCAGACCAACTGGGTGTATTCGAACGGCGCCACAACCGCGACCGGGGCTCGCCGGAAGGACTCTGTGAGGAAGAGCTGTCCCACCCCGCCGACCAAGCCGCCGGCGATCAGCACGCCGAGGGTCTGGAGGTTGGGGATCACCCAGCCGAACGGCAGGCTGGCCAGGCCCAGCAGTGTCCCCGCCAGGGTGAAGTAGAAGACGATCGCCGGTCCCGGCTCGGTGCGGGATATGCGCCGGATGGCGATCATCGCGAACGCGGCGCCGAGCGCGCCGGTCAGGGCGAAGCCCACGCCGGTCAGGTTCAGGCCCTGGCCGGTCGGGCGCACCATGATCAGCACGCCCACGAAGCCGAGCGCCACCGCCAGCCCCCGGTGGAGCCCCACCCGCTCGCCCAACAGCGGCACGGCCAGCGCCGTCATGAACAGCGGCGAGGCGAAGGCGAGCGCCGTGGCGTCGGTCAGCGGCAGCATGGTCAGGGCGGTGAAGCCGCAGGTCATGCCGACCAGCCCGCTCCCCGAGCGGGCGAAGTGGGAAAGCGGGCGCGAGGTCCTGAGCACGCCGAACCCGGTGGTCCGGCCCATGTAGATCAGCACCGGCACGAAGGCGAAGGCGTTGCGGAAGAAGATGGTCTCCAGCACCGGCACGCCCTGTTCGCCCGCCCACTTCACGACCGCCGCCAGGGTGGCGAAACAGCCGGTGGCGATCACCCGAAAGGCGATGCCGAGAGCCGGCTGGGAGGGCGGATGGGGGGCCGGTTCGCTCACGCCGCAGCGCATAGGCCGCATCGGTGGGCGCGTGAAGGGGGCGGGAACCATGCCGCCGCCGAAGCCTTACCTTCCCGCACCCACAGGGAGGGAAGACTTCGAAGTGATCTTCCGTTTCGAACTCTATGCGAAGGGCGAGGCCGTCGACCGGGTGGTCGACACCGCAACGCCCGACCGGCTGATGGGCCGGGCGCGGCGGCTGCTGCAACGCTGCCGGGCCTGCGACGAGATCCGCGTCATCGTGGGCGGCCGCCAGGTGCTGGTGTTGCGCAAGCGCGCCAGCGGCGTGATCGAACCCGCGCCCAAGCCGGGGCCAGCCTGAAGCGGCCGGGCCTTGCGTCCCCACGGGACCGGCTTCGCCGGCCCGAGGGCAGGCTTTCGAGACGCCCGCTGCGCGGGCGCCTCAGGATGACCAGGTCAGCAACAACCTTGTCAGCACAAACCTTAGTCATGGTGAGGAGCGCACGCAGGGCGCGTCTCGAACCACGCAGGGCCGGCCCGCGCCGAAAAACGCTCAGGTCGGCCTGACCATCGAGTCCTCGCGCCGCGCCCCCTCCTCCGGCATGTCGTCGAAGGACGAGTAGCTGGAAGTGTAGAGGTGGGCGTAGAGCCCGCCCTTCTTCATCAGTTCGTCGTGCGGCCCCTGCTCGACGATGTGGCCGCGCTGCAGGACGATGATCCGGTCGGCGTCGCGCACGGTGGCCAGCCGGTGGGCGATCACCAGGCAGGTGCGGCCGGCGAACAGCACCTTCAGCGCCTTCTGGATCTCCAGCTCGGTGAAGCTGTCGATGTTGGCGGTGGCCTCGTCGAGGATCAGGATCTGCGGGTTGGCGACCAGCGCGCGGGCGAAGCTGATCAGCTGGCGCTGGCCGAGCGAGAGGTTGCAGCCGCGCTGGCCCAGCTGGGTGTCGTAGCCGTTGGGCAGCTTCATGATGAAGTCGTGGGCGCGCACCGACTGGGCGGCGGCTTCGATCACCTCGCGGGTCGCCTGAGACGAGTAGCGGATGTTCTCAGCGATGGTGCCGGTGAACAGGAACGGCTCCTGTAGCACAATGCCGATCACCTGGCCCAGGCTGTCGATCTCGACGTCGCGCACGTCGTGGCCGCCGACCAGCACCCGGCCGGAATCCACCTCTTAGAATCGGTG
>JADZBR010000018.1 GCA_020852035.1 Caulobacteraceae bacterium | reverse complement strand
TGCAGCGAGCAGTCGCGTTCGCCCAGGTGGACGACGTTGCCGTGGCTGTCGGCCACCACCTGCAGCTCGATGTGCCGCGGGGTCTGGAGATAGCGCTCCATGTAGACCGCGTCGTCGCCGAACGCCGCTCTGGCCTCCGCCTGGGCGGTGGCGACCGCTTCGGCCAGGCTCTCGCGGTCCTTGGCCACCTTCATGCCGCGCCCGCCGCCGCCGGCCGCGGCCTTGATGAGGACCGGAAAGCCGATCTCGTCGGCGGCCTTGAAGGCTTCCTCCTCGGTCGTCACCGCGCCATCGGAGCCGGGGACCACCGGGATGCCGGCGTCCCTGGCCGCCTGTTTGGCGGTGATCTTGTCGCCCATCATGCGGATGTGCTCGGGGCGCGGGCCGATGAAGGTGATGCCGTGCACGCCGACGATCTCGGCGAAGCGGGCGTTCTCCGACAGGAACCCGTAGCCGGGATGCACGGCCTGGGCGCCGGTGATCTCGCAGGCGGCGATGATCGAGGGGATGTTCAGGTAGCTCTTGGCGACCGGCGGCGGGCCGATGCAGACGCTCTCGTCGGCCAGGCGCACCCACATGGCGCCGGCGTCGGCGGTGGAATGCACCGCCACGGTGGAGATGCCCATCTCCTTGCAGGCCCGGTGGACCCGCAGCGCGATCTCGCCGCGATTGGCGATGAGGATCTTGTCGAACATGCCCTTTACGCGATCCGCACCAGCGCTTCGCCGAACTCGACGGGCTGGGCGTCGCCGACCAGGATCTCGGTGACCTTGCCGCCCTTGGGGGCGGTGATCGGGTTCATGGTCTTCATCGCCTCGACGATCAGCAGGGTCTGGCCGGCGGTGACGCTGTCGCCGACCTTGATGAAGGGCGCGGCGTCCGGCGAGGGCTGCAGATAGACGGTGCCGACCATCGGCGAGGTGACGACCTCCCCATCGGCGGCCGGGGCGGCGGCGGGCGCGGCGGCGGGCGTTCCAGCCGCCGGGGCGGCGGCCGGGGCCGCGGCGGGAGCGGCGGCCACCACCTGCGGCGCGGCGGCGACGGTGACGGACTTGGCCACGCGGACACGAAGGCCGTCCTTCTCCACCTCGATCTCGGTCAGGCCGGTGTCGGTCAGGATGCCCGCCAGGCGGCGCACCAGGCGCGCATCGATCGCATCGTCAGGCTTGATCGCCATCACTCGCTCTTTCTTTTCGTCGGACATTCAACGCTTGGCAGCGCCGATCAGGCCCGCGGCGGCTTCCACCGCCAGTTCATAGCTCGCGGCGCCGAAGCCGGAGATCACCCCGGTGGCCGCCAGCGACACATAGGTTTGCCGGCGAAACTCCTCGCGGGCCGCCGGGTTCGAGAGGTGGCACTCGATCACCGGGATGACGAGCATCTTCAGCGCATCGAGCAGGGCCACCGAGGTGTGACCGTAGGCGGCGGGGTTCAGCACCAGGGCCGACGCCTTCTCGCGCGCCTCCTGGATCCAGTCCACCAGTTCGCCTTCGTGGTTGGATTGCCGGAAGACGACCTCGCAGCCGAACGCCGCCGCCCGCGCCGCGCACAGCGCCTGGACGTCGTTCAGGGTCTGGTGGCCGTAAATCTCCGGCTCTCTGGTCCCCAGGAGGTTGAGGTTGGGGCCCGAGAGCACATAGATCGGTTTCGGCATTCGGCTCCGCCGTCGATTCCGGGCGTCTTTTATCGTCCGGGGGCGGGGGTCACAAGCGTGGGGAAGCTCTGGCGTGCGCCTGACGATCAACGGCGAGGACCGCGATGTGGGCGGCGTGGCGGATGTGGCCGGGCTGGTGGAGGCCCTGGGGCTCGATCCGCGCAAGGTCGCCGTGGAGGTGAACCTGGAGATCGTGCCGAGGTCGCTCTACGGGCAGGCGGCGCTGAACGACGGCGACCAGGTGGAGATCGTCCACTTCATCGGGGGCGGATGAGAGACTCGCGGGACGGATAAAGGCGAGACATCGCGGCCCCGGATGCGGGACACGCGAGACATTCGATCCCGCCTTGTCCCCGGCCGGCGCGCCCCGGCTAGGCTGTCCTTCTCCCCTTGCGGGAGAAGGTGGCCGGCGAAGCCGGGCGGATGAGGGGTCGAAGATCCGACCCGCTGCGAAAGCTTGGAAGCCGGGCGCAGGCTGTGAGTTCTGAGAGACCCCTCATCCGGCGCTCCGCGCCACCTTCTCCCGCAAGGGGAGAAGGACCACCATCTATCCCGCCACAGAGAGCCCACCATCGTTCCACGAGACTCCCAGGACGCTGGAGCCCCACGCCGCGAAAGCGTAAACCCCCTCCCATGAACGCCCCCGCCAAGATCGAGACCGACACCTGGACCGTCGCCGGCCGCACCTTCGCCTCGCGGCTGATCGTCGGCACCGGCAAGTACGCCGACTACGCCCAGAACGCCGCCGCGGCCGAGGCCGCCGGCGCCGAGATCGTCACCGTGGCGCTGCGGCGCGTGAACCTCTCCGATCCCTCCCAGCCGATGCTGGTCGACCACGTGAAGCCCGACCGCTTCACCTTTCTGCCCAACACCGCCGGCTGCTTCACGGGCGAGGACGCCGTGCGCACCCTGCGCCTGGCCCGCGAGGCCGGCGGCTGGGACCTCGTGAAGCTGGAGGTGCTCTCCAACACCCCGCACCTCTACCCGGACATGGTCGAGACCCTGCGCGCCCTCGACATGCTGGTGAAGGACGGCTT
The DNA here is from genome assembly GCA_020852035.1 of Caulobacteraceae bacterium. Classification (GTDB taxonomy): domain Bacteria; phylum Pseudomonadota; class Alphaproteobacteria; order Caulobacterales; family Caulobacteraceae; genus Phenylobacterium. The sequence goes on along the minus strand of JADZBR010000018.1, from coordinate 5,070 downwards.
TTCGGTGATGGTCTACTGCACCGACGACGTCGTCATGGCCAAGCGGCTGGAGGAGGCGGGCGCCGCCGCCATCATGCCGGCCGCCTCGCCCATCGGCTCGGGCCTCGGCATCCAGAACCGCGTCAACATCCGCCTGATCGTCGAACAGGCGAACGTGCCCGTGCTGGTCGACGCCGGCGTCGGCACGGCCTCGGACGCTGCGATCGCCATGGAACTCGGCTGCGACGCGGTGATCGCCAACACCGCCCTGGCCGAGGCCAGGGACCCGATCCGCATGGCCACCGCCATGAAGCACGCGGTGATCGCCGGCCGCGAGGCCTACCTCGCCGGCCGCATGGCCAAGCGCATGTACGCCAGCGCCTCCTCGCCGCTGGCCGGGCTGATCTAGGGTATCGCACCCCACCACCGCACGGGAGCAACGATATCCGACCTCGGCCTCACCCACGTCGCCTTCGCCGTCCGCGACCTGGCCGCCAGCCTCGCCTTCTACGAACGCTACGCGGCCATGCGCCCGGTCCATCGGCGGGCGGACCCGGACAAGGGCTCGGCGGTCGCCTGGGTGACGGATTTCACCCGTCCGTTCGTGATCGTGCTGATCCAGGCGCCGGGGGTGCAGGACACCCCGCTCGGCCCGTTCGGGCACCTGGGCGTCGCCTGCGACAGCCGCGAGACGGTGGACCGGCTGGCGGCGCTGGCCCAGGGCGAGGGCGTGCTGGTCTCTCCCCCGACCGACTCCGGCCCGCCGGTCGGCTACTGGGCCTATCTGCGCGATCCCGACGGCAACATCCTCGAACTCGCCCACGGCCAGGAGGTGACGTTCACCGTGGAGCAGGCGGATCGGGCTTGATCTGAACGGCGATCACTTTCGCTTTCCATCCCCGGCCGGCTGGGCGATGCTAGTCTTCAACGCTGACCCAATGGGCGCGGAACGGCCCTGCGTGGTTCGAGACGCGCTTCGCGCGCCTCACCATGACTAAGGTGTTGCTGCTTTAGTCATCCTGAGGGCCCGCGAAGCGGGTGTCTCGAAGGACGCAATGTCTGTCCGCCGACTGTTCGGGTCAGCTTCAAGAGCGTCGCCAGACGCCAGGAGGAAGCGAAGATGACCGACAAGCTCGTCTACGACCGCGCCGAACTGATGGCCGACCACCCCTACGCCAAGCCGCACGAGGAGGTCGGCTATCGCCTGCACGGCGGCTTCCTTGAGACCGGCGAATACACCTCGCCCCGCACGCTCGTGCGCTGGCCGGCGGTGCGCGCCTGGAGCGCGGCGCTGGAGGCGCGCGGCTGGCCGCTGATCGACGCCGACACCGACTTGCTCGAACTGCCCAACTATCCCACCATCGCCCAGGAGAAGGTGCTGCTCTCCGCCGGGCTGGGGCAGGGGTTCTGGAACTCGCTGACCGTCACCGGGATCATCGAGGCCCGCGGCGGCATGCTCTGCCAGTTCCCCGAGTTCGACATCCAGCGCGCCATCGTCGACGACATCACCGAGACCGCCACCGGCCACCTGAACAAGGGTCTGCTCTACGCCCACGGCGCCGACGAGGGCGGTGACCCGGCCATCCCCGGCGTCGGCGCCCATGACGCCATGTGGTTCGCCGCCCGCGACCTCGCCTTCGGCAAGGACGCCTATCCGCCGGTCGACCCGCCCGCCAACATCAGTCGCCCGGCCGAGGACCGCGAGCTGCCGCAGCTCTCCGAGGGCATCGAGCGGCTGGTGACGCTGCTCATGAATGTGCTGATGATCGAGGTGCGCGCCGAGAGCTTCTTCGCCTTCTGCGTGGCGGTGTTCCGCGACCCGGCCAACTTCACCGACCGCCGCGAGGGCGCCGAACTCGCCGCCGTCATGGTCGAGCGCATCCGCAAGGACGAGGCGATCCACGTCGCCTATCTGCGCACGGTGATCTCCGAGATGCGCAGCTTCACCTTCCGCACGGTCGATGGCGGGACGATCAAGGGCGATGCGCTGCTCGACCCGCTCTGGGCGCAGATGGTCGAATGGCACGGCAGGCTGGAGCGCGAGCTTTCGCGCCAGCGCTCGCGCGAGGAGATCGAGAAGCAGGCGGTCGAGAAGCTTGGCGAGGCCAGGGCGCGGGAACTGCTGGCGCGATTCGACGCCGTCGAGGGATTGGTCGCGGCGTAGATTCTCCCTTCTCCCGCAAGGGGAGAAGGATCAGCCCGGCGCGCCGCCCTTGGCCACGTTGATCGCCGCCTTCAGCGCGTCCAGGTCGGCGCCCGGGATCAGGGTGTCGCCGACGATGAACGCCGGGGTGCCCTCCAGCCCGATCTCGCCGGCCAGGGCCTTCACGTCGCGGATCTGCTGCTGCACGGCCGCCGAATCGCCGTTGCGCCGCGCCGCGACCGGGTCGATCCCCATGCCCCGCAGCAGCCGGTCGATCGCCGCCTCGTCCAGCGGCTTGGTCGTCATCGCGGCCTTGTAGAACTCCAGCGAGCGCGGCTTCACCTGGGCCGAGAGCGCCACCTCGGCGGCGGTGTTGGAGGACGCGCCGAAGATCGGGAACTCCTTGAATACGAACCGCACGTCCGGGTGTTCGGCGATCAGCTTGGTCACTTCCGGCGCAATCGCTTTGCAGTAGCCGCAGTTGTAGTCGAAGAACTCCACCACCGTGATCCGCCCGCCCGGGTTGGCCACGAAGTCGCGCGGGTCGCGCTCCAGCGCCTGCCGGTGCTTGGCGATCGCCGCCTGGGCGTTGGCCTGGGCGCTCGCCTGCTGCTTGGCCTGCAGCCGTTCGACCGCCTCCTGGATCACCTCCGGATGCTCCAGCAGATAGGCCCGCACGCGCTCGCCGAACGCCTCGTCGCTCTCGGCGCGGGCGCAGCCGGTAAGCGCCAGCGCCGCGGCGCCGGCGATCAGAAGTCGGTTCATCGGAAAATCCTTCAGCGGCGCACGGAGGTCTGGATGGCGCCCTCCTTGGCCAGTTCCTTGAGGTCGTCCTTGCTGGGCTCGGACGTCATGACGATGTCGGTGGCGCGCCGCCACTCCGGGCTGGACTTGTCGAGCTTCTCGCGCGCGCGCATGGCGAACACCCGCGCCTGGGTCGGATCGCCGATCTCGAAGTTGTATTCGGCGGTCGCCAGCCGGGCGAGGCCGTCCTTGCCGGTCTTGTCATAGGCCACGGCCAGCAGCCGCCAGGCTTCCCCGTTCTCCTTGTCCTGCAGCACGGATTTGCGTAGCTCGGTGATGCCTTCCTGCACCTTGGCCTCGTCGTCCAGCGCCACCAGGGTGCGGCCGAGGTTCACCCGCAGCAGCGGCGCATCGGGCTTCAGCTCGACCGACTTGCGCTGCGGCGCTTCGGCTTCCGGCACGCGCCCGAACTCGAACAGCACCTGGCCCTTCAGCTCCCAGAGGTAAGGGTTGTCCGGCTGCTCGGCGAGCAGGGCGTCGATCGCCTTCAGGGCCCGGTCCGGCTCCTTGGTCTGGTAGTAGGCGATCGCCCGGGCATATCTGGCTGGAAAGGATTTGTCGCTTTCCTCGTAGGTGATCAGCGCCTTCTGCGGGTTGATGAACCCTTCCAGCTTGGCCTTCATGATCTCGTGCTCGGCCATCGCCTCCGGAGAGTCCTTGACGTTGTAGTGCGGCAGCTTCTCGGCCTTGGAGCGCAGGGATTCGATGCGTTCCGACGACAGCGGGTGGCTGCGGAAGTAGGCGAACTGCCGCGAGCGGTCGAACACCTCCTGGTAGCGGAAGTTGTCGAAGAACTCGACCATGCCGCGCCCGGACTGGCCGGTGGCCTCCATGAAGCCCAGCCCCGCCTGGTCGGCGCGGCCCTCCTGCTCGCGGCTGTAGCCGAGCGCGCCGATGGTGCCGAAATAGCCGGCGCTGCCCACCAGTCCGGCGGCGGCGTCCGGCGCGCCGGCGAGGGCGGCGATCACCCCCAGGCCCATCGTCAGCAGGAACGGCTTCATCCCGGCGGCCCCCATCTCGCCGGAGCGGAAAGGGTGGCCGCCCGAGAGGTGCCCGGCTTCGTGGGCGATCACGCCATTCAGCTCGTTAGGGGTCTCGGTCTCCAGGATCAGGCCGGTGTTCAGGCCCATGATCTGTCCCTGGCCGGCGAAGGCGTTGAGCTCCTTGTCGCCGACCAGCAGCAGGTGGACATCCTTTGGATTGAGGCCGGCGGCCTTGAAGATCGGGTCGGCCTGCTTGTGCAGGATTTCCTCGATCTCGGTGTCGCGGATCAGCGATACGCCCTGCGCGGCCGCCGGCGGGGCGGACGCGACCGCCGAAGCCGCCAGGGCGGCGGCCAACAGGGCGAGGCGGCGGGGGCGGGCAGGGGTCTTCATGCGCGTACTCTTTCGAACCTCCCCCCGAAACGCTCCCGCCCCTCTAGGTAGCGGCTCAGCCCCGGCGCCACCACCCCCGGCGAGGCGCGGCCGGCGGGGCGGTGATCTCGGCCGGGTCCGGCTCGCGGACCGCAGGCGCCGGCTCGGGCTCCGCTTGCGGCGCCGGTTCGGCGACCGCCTCGGCCACCTCGTTCGCCGGTTCGGCCGCCTTGGCGCGAGAACGCCGGCGCGGCTTGGGTGTCGCCTCGGCGAGCGCATCCGGCGCGGCGGCGAGTTCCATGGCCGGTTCAGCGGCTGGCGCGGCTTCGGCCTCGACCTTGGCGCGCGAACGTCGGCGCGGCTTGGCCGGCGCGTCGGCGGGCGGGGCTTCGGCCTCCGGGAGGGGCGCGGCCTCGGCTGAAGGCTCTGGCGCGGCTTCGGCGGCTGGCTCGACGGCGTCGGCTTTGCGGCGGCTGCGCCGCGCGCGCTTCGGCTTGTCCTCGACCGCCGGCAGTTCGACCCAGATCTCGTCCTGGCCGCCGGGCGAGGCGGCCGCGGCGGGCGGGGGGGCCTCGTCATTGGCCGGGACCGGCGCTGGCGCGGCGGCCGTCGGCGCGTCGGTCACGCTCATGTCGTGCCAGACGAACGGGTCATCGGCGAAGGGCACGCGCGGACGGGTCCAGCCGAAGGCGTCCTGAGTGCGCTGATCCTCGCGGGCTCGGCGGCCGCCGCGGCGGCCTCGGCGGCGGCGGCGCTGGCTGTCCTCGTCCTCCTCGGAGAGCGCGGCTT
>JADZBR010000017.1 GCA_020852035.1 Caulobacteraceae bacterium | reverse complement strand
TGGCGAACGCCTCGTTCAGCTCCCAAAGGTCGATGTCGTCGACCTTCAGGCCGTGGCGGGCGAGCAGCTTCGGGATCGCGAACACCGGGCCGATGCCCATTTCGTCCGGCTCGCAGCCGGCGACGGCCCAGCCCTTGAAGACGCCCATCGGCGACAGGCCGGCCTTCTCGGCGGCCTTGCGCTCCATGATCACCACGGCCGCGGCGCCGTCGGACAGCTGGCTGGCGTTGCCGGCGGTGATGTACTTGTCGGGGCCCTTCACCGGCTGCAGCTTGGCCAGGCCCTCGAGCGAGGTGTCCGGGCGGTTGCACTCGTCGCGATCGACCACGTAGTCGACGATGGTCTCTTCCTTCGTCTCCTTGTTGACGTTCTTCATCTTGGTCTTCATCGGCACGATCTCGTCGGCGAACTTGTTCGCCTGCTGGGCCGAGGCCATGCGGCGCTGGGATTCCAGCGAATATTCGTCCTGGTACTCGCGGCTGATCTTGTAGCGCTCGGCGACGATGTCGGCGGTGTCGATCATCGGCATGAAGATCGCCGGATACTGCTGCGGCAGCTTCGGATCGAGGTTCTCGCGCGCGCCGCCGCCGCCGGGGAAGGAGAGGCTCTCCGCGCCGCCCGCGACGATGGCGTCGACGCCGTCGGCGATCACGTGGTTGGCGGCCAGGGCGATGGTGTTGAGGCCCGAGGAGCAGAAGCGGTTGACCGTCGAACCGGAGGTGGTGATCGGCATGCCGGCCAGGAGGCCGACCTGGCGGCCGAGGTTGCCGGCGCCGTGGGCGACGTTGCCCATGATCACGTCTTCGATCTGCGCCGGATCGAGGCCCGACTTGGCGACCGCATGCTTCACCGCATGGGCGCCCATCGACATGGTCGGAGTGATGTTGAATCCGCCCCGCCCGGACTTGGCCAGGCCCGTACGGGCGTAAGAGACGACGACCGCTTCACGCATAATGTGGTTTCCTCCCGAAAGGCACAAAGTGTCCGCGACCTATAGCCGAGGCGGACCCTCGCGTCAGCGTATTGATTCACGCGGCGTCAGGACGGCAAGATCATGCCCATAACCAGACAATCAAGGGAGGCGCTCATGGACCGCGCCTACGACCTCGTGATCCGCGGCGGACAGGTGTTCGACGGGGAGGGCGGCGAGGCTTTCGAGGCCGATGTGGCCATCAGCGACGGGCTGATCACCGAGATCGGCCAGGTGCGCGGGACGGGCGCCGAGGAGATCGATGCGCGCGGCCTGATGGTGACGCCGGGCTTCGTCGACATCCACACCCACTACGACGGCCAGGCGACCTGGGACGAGCGGATGCAGCCCTCCTCCTGGCACGGCGTGACCACGGTGGTGATGGGCAACTGCGGGGTCGGCTTCGCCCCCTGCAAGCCCGGCGATCACGACCGGCTGGTGCGGCTGATGGAGGGGGTCGAGGACATCCCCTTCCCGGTGCTGAGCCAGGGCCTGCCGTGGAACTGGGAGAGCTATCCGGACTATCTCGACAGCCTGGCCGGGCGCCGCTTCGACGTCGACATCGGCAGCCAGCTGCCGCACGCGGCCCTGCGGGTCTTCGTCATGGGCGAGCGCGGCGCCAACCGCGAGGACGCCACCGAAGCCGACATCCATGCGATGGCGGCCATCGCCAAGCGCGCGGTCGAAGCCGGGGCGCTGGGCTTCTCCACGTCCCGCACGCTCAACCACCGCACCTCCGACGGCCAGCCGACGCCGACCCTCACCGCCAGCGAGGAGGAGCTGACCGGCATTGCGATGGGCCTGGCCGCCGCCGGCAAGGGGACGCTGCAGTTCGTCTCGGATTTCAACGACGCCGACGAAGAGTTCGCGATGCTGCGCCGCATCGTCGAGCGCTCGGGCCGGCCGCTGTCGTTCAGCCTGGTGCAGAGCCCGCGCGAGCCGCTGCAATGGCGCCGCCTGCTGGAGCTGCTGGCCGACGCCAACGCCGCCGGCCTGCCGATGAAGGCGCAGGTGGCCGGGCGGCCGGTGGGCATCCTCTTCGGCTTCGAGCTGACGCTGAACCCCTTCACCCACCATCCGACCTACATGGAGCTGGCGGGGCGACCGCTGGCCGAGCGGGTCGCCGCGCTCTCCGACCCGGAGATCCGCGCGACGCTGCTGGCGGAGACGACCACCGCCGAGCAGGGCTTCACCGCCGCCGCGCCGATGCTGTGGGACCGCATGTTCCTGCTCGGCGACGACCCCGACTACGAACAGGCGCCCGACCAGGCCCTGGGCGCCGTCGCCGCCCGGCGCGGCGTTCCGGCCTACGAACTGGCGCTCGACCACATGCTGCGCAACGGCGGGCGCGGGATGATCTACTTCCCGTTCCTCAACTACGCGGACGGCTCGCTCGACCCCTCCTTCGAGATGCTGCAGCACCCGGATACCGTGCCCGGCCTCTCCGACGGCGGGGCCCATGTGGGCATGATCTGCGACGGCAGCTTCCCGACCTCGAACCTCACCCACTGGACGCGCGATCGCACGCGGGGGCCGCACCTGCCGCTGGCGAAGATGATCGCCATGCAGACCCGCGACACCGCCAGAGCCGTCGGACTCTATGATCGCGGCGTGCTGGCGCCGGGCATGCGGGCGGACCTCAACGTTATCGACTACGGCCGGCTGAAGCTGCATGCGCCGCAGGTGGCCCACGACCTGCCCGCCGGTGGCCGGCGGCTGATCCAGAAGGCGGACGGTTATGTCGCGACGATCGTCGCCGGCCAGGTGACCTACCGAGACGGCCAGCCGACCGGCGCCCTCCCCGGCCGGCTGCTGCGCGGCGCGCAGTCCGCGCCCGTGAGGATCGCGGCGGAGTAGTCCTTCTCCCGTTCGGGAGAAGGAAAGACGCGCCGCAGGCGCGGCGAGGATGAGGGCTTGCGGCCTTTCCGGAGAAAGCGGAGGCCCTCACCCTCCCGCCGCCTGCGCCGGCGGGTTTCCCTCTCCCGACCGGGAGAGGGATGTCGCTACCCCTGGCTGAGCAGACCGCCGACGCCGGGGATCGACTTCAGGGCGTCGCCCAGCAGGTCCTGGCCGGTCTTCTCGCGGATCAGCTTGGTGGCGGTGGGCACGAGGCGCTTCAGGTCCTCGGCGCTGATCCCGTCCTTGGCGAGGTCCTGGATCAGCGCCATGCCGTCGGCCATCGCCCCGCCGCTTGCGCCGCCGAGGCCCTTCATCAGCCCGCCCAGCAGGCCGCCGCCTCCGCCGCCCTTCGCGCCCTCGTCGGCCAGGGCGCCCAGGCCCGGAACCTTGTCCAGCAGCGTCTCCACCGCCGTCCCATCGGCATGCTTGCGGACCAGCCCCATGGCGCCGGCCAAGGCGGTCCGCACCTGCGCGGCGGAAAGTCCAGTCTTCTCCGCCGCCGTCGAAATCCGCTCGTCGATCATGGCCCACCTCCGGTTGTTGCCGCGCGGCCAATGTCGCATAACCGCGCCGATGACCGCCACCTTGGATCAGGCGCGCGAGGTGCTGCGCCGCACGTTCGGGCATGCCGAGTTCCGGGGCCGCCAGGCGGAGGTGATCGGCGAACTGCTGGCTGGGCGCAGCGCCCTGGCGGTGCTGCCCACTGGCGGCGGCAAGAGCGTCTGCTACCAGATCCCCGCCATGCTGCGGCCGGGCGTCGGGCTGGTGGTCTCGCCGCTGATCGCGCTGATGAGCGACCAGGTCGCGGGGCTGCGGCAGGCGGGCGTGGCGGCGGCCCGGCTGGACTCCAACACCACCCTCGACGAGCGCTCGGCGACCTGGCGGCGGATCGAGGCGGGCGAACTCGACCTGCTCTATGTCTCGCCCGAGGGCCTCTTGCAGCCGCACATGATCGACCGGCTGGCCCGGACGCCGCTGGCGCTGATCGCCATCGACGAGGCGCACTGCGTCAGCCAGTGGGGCCACGACTTCCGTCCCGAGTACCGGATGCTTGGCCGCTTGGCCGAGCTCTTTCCCGACGTGCCGCGCATCGCCGTCACCGCCACCGCCGACAGCCGCACGCGCGAGGACATCCGCGCCGAACTCCACCTGGAGGGCGCCCGCGAGATCGTCGCCAGCTTCGCGCGGCCGGAGCTGGCGCTGTTCGCCGAGCGCAAGCGCGGCGCGGCGCACAAGCGGGTGACCGAGCTGGTCGCCGCGCGGCCGGGTCGCTCCGGCGTGGTCTACACCGGCTCGCGCGACGGGGCCGACCGGCTGGCCGAGACACTGCGCGAGGCCGGCGCCCCGGCCCTCGCCTATCACGCCGGGCTCGACAAGCGGGTGCGCGCCGAGCGGCTGGAGCGGTTCCTGGCGGCCGACGAGGCGGTGATGGTGGCGACCATCGCCTTCGGCATGGGGGTCGACAAGCCGGACGTGCGCTATGTGATCCACGCCGACCCGCCGGCCTCCATCGAGGCTTACTGGCAGGAGATCGGTCGCGCCGGCCGCGACGGCGAGCCGGCCGAGGGGATCACGCTCTACGGCTCGTCCGACCTCTCCTGGGCGCTGCGGCGCCTGGAGGGCCGAGACGTGGAGCCGGGCGTGAAGCAGGTGCAGGGCCGCAAGGTCTGGCAGCTCTACGCCATGCTGGACGGGACCGGGTGCCGGGCGGCGGCGGTGCGGCGCTACTTCGGCGAGACGGGCGTCGAACCCTGCGGCCAGTGCGACCTCTGCCTCACCCCGCCGGAAGCGACCGACGCCACCGAGGCGGCCCAGAAGGCGCTCTCGGCGGCGCACCGGCTGGGCGGCCGGTTCGGGCGCGGCCGGCTGGTGGACCACCTGCTCGGCAAGACCAAGGAGGTCTCGGACTTCGAGGCCGGGCTCTCGACCTTCGGGGTCGGGCAGGAGCTTTCGGCCGCGGGCTGGCGCGAACTGATCGACCAGCTGCTGTTCGACGGCCTGCTCAAGGAAGATCCCAACGACGGCCGCCCGCTGATCGGCGTCGGGGAGATGGACGCCGTGCGCGAGGTCTACCGCGGCGCGCGGCGGGTCTCGGTGCGCCGCGCGCCGCAGGCGGCGGAGGGCGGGAAGGCCCGCCGCGCCCGTCGCACCCGAGAGCCGGCCGTCGCCCTGAGGCCGGAGGATCAGCCGCTGTTCGAGCGCCTGCGCGCCTGGCGGCGCGACGAGGCCTCGCGCCAGGCCCTGCCGCCCTATGTGATCTTCCACGACCGCACGCTCAGCGACATCGCCCGGTTGAAGCCCGAGAGCCTGCCGGCGCTGGCCGGCATCTCCGGCGTCGGCGAGGGCAAGCTGGAACGCTACGGCGAGCGGGTGCTGGAGATCGTTCGCGGGGAGGGTGGCGATCGCGGGCGGCCGGAACTGCTGGTCGAGCATGCGCAAGACTAGAGGCGCGCGATGAGCCCGCCGGAGCATCTGCTGTGGAATCGGCTGAAAGGCCGCAAGTTGGATGGGCTGAAGTTCCGCCGCCAGCACCCGTTCGATCCGTACGTGCTGGATTTCTATTGCCCGGAGGTGAGGCTGGCGATCAAGGTGGATGGCCTAGCGCACATCGATAGGGCGTCTCAGGACGCTCGTCGCGATACGTTTCTTGCGCAGCATGGCGTGCGGACGATGCGCATCCAGGCGTCCGAGGTCTTCAACAATCTCGATGAGGTGATGCACGGCATCTTGGCCGTGGCTCGAAATCCTTCCCCCATACTGGGGGAAGGTTTTAGCGCAGGGCGTCGTCGATCAGTTCGCGCATGCCGCCGGGGGTGCAGGGGTGAGCGTAGGCGCGGGCATGGCGTTCGGCGTCCTCGAAGCGGGCGAAGGGTGGGGCGGCGGCCAGCACCTGCGCCTGGCGGACGCGGACCAGGCGGTGGATGGCCTCGGGGCTCGGCGACAGCGAGAGCGCCGAGCGGGCGGCGGCGAAGCTGTCGCCGACGGCGGCGTTTGCTCCCGTGAGCAGGGCCATGTCGCGGGCCGAGGCGCCGGCAAGGCCCATGATCAGCGAGGCCAGCCGCGAGACGACGCCGAGCTGGGCCTGGCCCCACTGGGCGCCGCCGGCCAGTTGCTGCAGGCCGGCGAAGTAGCGCGCGCAGAGCCCGTCCACCTGGTCGCGACGGCCGGCGGCGTAGGCGGCAAGCAGGGTCGGGTAGTCGGCGCCGGCGTAGGTCGCGGCGGTGTCGGCGGCGGCGAACTCGGCCGTCGCGGCCGGGGCGGCGAGGGTGAAGGCGGCCCGCGGCGCGCCGGCGGAAGCCTGCACCAGGTCGTAGCGGCGCAGGTAGTCGGCCAGGGCGTCGAGCCGTCTCGCCTGTCGCTGGCTCTCGATTTCCAGCGCCACCGGCGGCGGCGCGCCGAGCCGCGCGCGGGCGGCCTCGCCGAAATTGGCGCAGCCGGCGAGCGCCAGGCTCGCCAGGGCGATGATCGATGGGCGCATCGCCGGTCCTCCGAGGGAGGAAGGCTAGGCCCGGCGGTGGAGGCGGGGATGGATCGGCGTCTATCCCCGCCGGCGCGGGCGCGAACGCCTCGCGCCTAGACGTCCACCTCGGCGTCCAGGGCGTTCTCCTGGATGAACTCGCGGCGCGGCTCGACCAGGTCGCCCATCAGGCGGGTGAACATGTCGTCGGCCTCGTCGACATGGGCGACCTTGACCTGCAACAGGGTGCGGGCCTCGGCGTCGAGGGTGGTCTCCCAGAGCTGCTCGGGGTTCATCTCCCCCAGGCCCTTGTAGCGCTGGATGGAGAGGCCCCGGCGGCCGTTCTCGAACACCGCGTTCACCAGGTCGAGCGGCCCGCGCACGGTCGCGGTGCGGTCGCGGCGGCGGTAGGTGGCGATTCCGGAGAAGGTCCCTGAGAGTTTGGTGGCGCGCTCGGCGAGGCGCCTGGCGTCGGCGGCGTGCAGCAGGGTTTCGTCCAGCACCACCCGCTCGGAGACGCCGCGGCGCACGCGCGAGAAGACGTAGCCGCCGCCCTCGGCGGCTTCGCCCGCCCAGGCGCCGTCGCCCTCCTCCGCGTAGAGGTCGAGCCGGCGGGCGCCCTCGGTGAGGTCGTCGGAATTGCCGAAGAGCCCGGCCAGCGCGGCCTGCTCGATGGCGAAGGCCGGGGCGCGGGCCGAGAGGCGCTCGATGTTGGCCTTGGCGGCGCGCGAGTTCTGCACGAGGTCGAGCAGGTCGCGGCCCGTCAGGCGCTCACCGGAGGCGAGGTCGAGCGCGGCGCCGTCGACGCCCTCGTCGACCAGGAAGGCTTCCAGCTCGGCGTCGTCCTTCAGGTAGCGCGCGCTCTTGCCCTTGGCGGCTTTGTAGAGCGGCGGCTGGGCGATGTAGAGGTAGCCGCGCTCGATGATCTCCGGCATCTGCCGGTAGAAGAACGTCAGCAGGAGCGTGCGGATGTGGGCGCCGTCGACGTCGGCGTCCGTCATGATGACGATCTTGTGGTAGCGGACCTTGTCGATGTTGAAGTCGTCGCGGCCGATGCCGGCGCCCAGCGCGGTGATCAGGGTGCCGATCTGCTCGGACGACAGCATCTTGTCGAACCGCGCCCGCTCGACGTTGAGGATCTTACCCCTGAGCGGCAGCACGGCCTGGTTCTCGCGGTGGCGCGCCTGCTTGGCCGAGCCGCCGGCTGAATCGCCCTCGACCAGGAAGATCTCGGAGAGCGCCGGGTCCTTCTCCTGACAGTCGGCGAGCTTGCCGGGCAGGGAGGTGATGTCGAGCGCCGACTTGCGGCGGGTCAGTTCGCGGGCCTTGCGCGCCGCCTCGCGGGCGGCGGCGGCCTCGGCGATCTTGGAGACGATCAGCTTGGCCTCGTTCGGGGGCTCCTCGAACCATTCGGCCAGGCCCTCGCCGACCAGCCCCTCGACGGCCGGGCGGACCTCGGAGGAGACCAGCTTGTCCTTGGTCTGGGAGGAGAACTTCGGGTCCGGCACCTTCACCGAGAGCACGCAGGTCAGGCCCTCGCGGGCGTCCTCGCCGGAGAGCGAGACCTTGTCGCGCTTGGTCGCCCCGGAGCTGTCGGCGTAGCCGGTGATGATCCGCGTCAGGGCCGAGCGGAAGGCCGAGAGGTGC